>JBCNVF010000015.1 GCA_039630355.1 Brevinematia bacterium | reverse complement strand
ATTATTACTGACTACAGCAAGATTATTTCATCTTATAAAGAGATAAGTAAAGTTGTAAGCAGATTGGATTCCTATAGGTATGGGCTTACGGGAGATATTTGCATAAGTATTGTGCTTCACGGTGGAGAACAGTGTATTGATGTTGAGGTTCCTGTTGTTATTGGTGATACACCCGCTTCATACATAAGGTTTGGCACAACTTTAAGATACCTTAACGAAGAGCTTGTGAGGAATATAATCATTTCGGTTTTGATAGTTTTGTTATTGATAGGGCTTGGAATAGTATTTAGTTGGTTTTTCGCAAAAAGCTTCTCAACACCTATCCTTAAACTTAAGGATGCTGCTGTTGAGTTTGGTAGAAAGAACTTTGACTACAACGTTGAAGTTTTAACCAACGATGAGCTTGGGTTACTTGCTATGACTTTTAACGAAATGAGAAAGAATATAAAGGAGTATAGCGAGCATTTAGAGGAGCTAGTAGCCCGGAGGACTGAAGAGCTACAAAAGGCTTATGAAAAGCTTAAGGAGAAGGATAGGCTGATACAAATGGAGTTAGATTTTGCTAGTAGGATACAAAAGGGTATAATGCCTAATGGGGGATACAGGTGGAATGACTTTACTATTTTCGGATATTCACAACCTATGGAAAAGATAGGAGGAGACTTTTTTGACGTTTTTCCTGTTCCGGGAGGAAGACTTCTGTTCTATGTTGCAGATGTGTCCGGTCATGGAATACCTGCTGCTTTAATAACAACTATGCTAAAGATCTTCTTACTCAACATAAGCTTCGAAAAGCAGGATCCTGGGGAAATAATCGAGGAGTTAAACCAGAGAATAAGAATAATAAACACCGGAACAAAAGAGCAGATTATGGCTAATTATCTTACCATATTTGCTGGCGTAGTTGATAAGGAAGGAAATATGTCCTTTTCTTCGGGAGGTCACCATAAGCCAGTACTATATAATCAGTTCTCAAGGGAGTTTAAAGAGTTTCCAGATACTGATGGTGCGATAGTGGGTATACTAGAGCCAGGACTTTATGTTTGTTCTTCTGCTAGTTTAAAGTTAGAAGATGGAGACAAGATTTTTCTATACACAGATGGGATAATTGAGAGAAGGAATCTTGCGAACGAGGAAATAGGAATGGAGAGATTCAAGAAAATAATTGTGGATGCGGTAGATAAAGGTTTATTTGGTAAAAGACTTTTGTCACATATTTTGAATAAGATTGAAGAGTTTTCCGAAGGGGTTCCACCCAAGGATGACTATACTCTGTTAGTAGTTGAAAAGGTAAAGTTTTCAGGTGTAGAAAATAAAGTAAAAGAAAGGAGGAATATATGAAGCGCTTTAGCCTATTGACTCTATTGAGTTTCTCCTCTATCTTGTTTTTTGTAGTGGGTTCATACCCACAGATAATGGAGGAAGACTTTTTCAAGATAGAGGAGAGTATAGTAGTTGCTGCAACAAAGCAGAAGCAAACGGTTTCTGAAGCTCCTGCTACGGTTTACACTTTTGATGATAGAGTTTTAAAGACTCTTGGATTTTCGGAACTTAGCCATATCTTGAGGTTCGTTCCAGGAATTGATGTTTACGACCCAGAATTTTTCCTCTTTGGTGGTCAAAGAGGGTTTGTAGGTGCTTTTGACACAACATTAGTGCTTCTTGACGGCGTTGAGATGAATAACAATATAGCAGGAGAATCGTTCATAAGTCACAATTATCCTCTGTTTCATGTCAAAAGAATTGAGGTTGTCCAAGGACCAGCATCCTCTCTCTATGGTGCTAACGCCGTTGGTGGTGTTATAAACTTGGTCACCTATGACGAAAAGGAGATCAATGGTATCAAGGGTGGAGTAAAATTTGGCTCATACAACACAATCTCGCCTTCTGTTATGCTGGGTGGTGAAATTGGGGAAATTAAGTATAAGGTGTTTGGTAGAGTTTTCTTAACGGATGGTCCTAATTTCCATACTCAGGTTACTAATTACCAGGTTTACGCACCTCAAACTCCTAATATTAGCAGAAGACCTGTTTACTCAATGTGGGATTATGCTGATACCGGATATAACAGATATCTATACGCCAAAATAAGCTATGGTCCTTTCTATCTAGGAGGCGTCTATAACTACCAAGTTGACGGAAGGGGAGTTCAGGATATCCAGTGGGTGTATTACTTTGATGAGGATGGTAGAGATCAAAGAATACTCTTTGGGGGATTTGAGTCATTTATAATTAAGGATTTTCTTAAGCTAAAGTTTGAGCAGAGAGCTTGGCAGGATTACCTCTGGGGCAATCATACTCAAGTTAGTGATATTCTGGATCTAACTCCAACAGGATATCCAACGAATACTCAAGATACTAACATAACAAGAGGAGATGTTGAAGCTTGGAGAGGATTTTATTCTAATCTTAAGTCTCCGGGAAGCCTAAGATTCCAGACAGAATTGCAGGCTGTTTTGTATTTTGCTGAGAAACATAGGCTAACAGTAGGCGTCGTTTTGGATATCCTAAGAGGAGTAGGAGCATCTTGGAACAGAGTTGATTGGTCTACTTTGATTTCAGCACCCACGAATGTTATAGAATTCCATCCACCGGTTGATCTAAATAAGCAGCTTGCTTCTTGGACAAAAATAGGGTCTTACCTGCAATGGGAAGTTCCACTTATTAGTGAATTCTTGTTTTTGACGCTTGGTGGTAGAGGTGATGTTTATATTGTCAGCAATCAATCAAGAATTGAACTTAACCCGAGAAGTGGTGTGGTAGTAAAGCCATTTGAAGGAAGTGCATTCAAGCTGTTAGTAGGTAAAGCTTTCAGAGAGCCAACTGTTTTTGAACTCTGGTCCGCCAGCCATAGACAAGGAGGAGTACAGGAACTTAAGTCTGCTTCCACATGGACATTTGAAGTTAGCTGGTTCCAAATGATCTCAGATTGGTTGCAGAATTCACTTGCTGGTTTCTATAACTATGGGGAAAACTTCAAGGTTACCATACCAGAACATGGTATTGGAGTCATAGAAGTTCCGATAGTCAGAATATGGGGTGCTGAAGAGTATCTCAAGATAACATTACCGTTCTATAAAGATGTTCAGATAACTCTTGGGTATACCTATCAGAAAGGCCTACAATCTTACTGGAAAACCGAGGTTCAAGGGACAACTACAAACTCAAACTTTGTTGACGGTGGTGTTCCAACTATACCAGAGCACAAGGGAAGTATAATCCTCTCTTACAGACCTATAGATAATGTTTATGTATCACTACTTAACTACATAGTAGGTGAGATTGATCCAGGCCCAGCTAATTCTCTCTCTACTACTCTCAAAAGGTTACCTGCTTACTGGATAGTGGATCTCTCCGTACTTGCCAACAACATATTCTCTTTTGGTGGTGTTTCATATGACTTAAATATTGCTATCAGAAACTTGCTTAACCAAGAGTGGTGGAACTTGAACCCAAGAAATGGTGGTAGTGGGCTTAATCCTGCTGCGTTTCCACAGAAAGGTGTAAACTTTGAGATAACGCTAACCGGAAGACTATAAGCATTCATCAGGGGGAGTACCCCCCTCTATATATAAAAAGCTATAAAGCTATACTAAAAATTTCCTCTGCTAGGTTTCTATAATCCTCGGCTCCTGCCGAATGTGGAGAATGAAGAAAGATTGGTTTTCCATGTTTAGGAGCTTCTGCTAAGTTTATGTCATACCTTATCTCAGTTTTCAATTTCTTAATGCTTATTGGTCCAAAATAAGCAATGTCAGAGTAATTCTTATCTTTTGACTCTGGTGTGATGCTTGTAAAGAGAATCCCGTCAACTCTTAGACTATTGTTTTTTCTCTCAATTATCTTTGTAAGAATAGTAAAAAACTGGTTTGCTCCTTCCATTGATAGAAATTCTTTTCTTACAGGAACTATCACTTCTTTTGCGCATATTAATGCGCTAAGTCCCATCATTCCAATACTAGGAGGGCAATCTAGAACTATGAAGTCAAACTCCTTCTCAACCTCTGAAATGTGTTTCTTTAGCAGAAACTCACCGTTGTTCTGATAGAACAATCTTGGTTCTATTTTGGATAAGTTTACGTTAGACGGTAGTAAAAACAACCCTTCAACTTGAGTCTTATATATTGCATTCTTAATGTTAGCTTTACCTGCCATAACATCCATAAGAGAAGGATGAACATTCGGTAGGAATCCTAAGGAAATCGTAGCACTAGCTTGAGGGTCAGTATCCACTAAGAGGACTTTTGCCTTTTTGAAGATAGCAACTCCTGCCGATAAATTTACTGCAGTTGTAGTTTTACCAGTTCCACCTTTTCTGTTAGATATTGCTATTATCCTTGCCATATATTTACATCAGTTCTGAGAGATCTTTTATTCTCTTTCTTATTCTTATCCTTGTGAGAATGAGCAGGATTAATGAAATCAATAAGGCTATTCCAACTACTACTCCGGGGATAAGTAGATTCACTCTTTCGCTTTCTCTAACTACATTTGTAACTATTTTCACATTAGTGAAAATGTTAGTTACATAAACAACTTTTAACTTTTCCGATGTTCCTATTATATTCATAGGAGTCTCTATATTTGTGATAATTTTTATATTCGTAACAATGTTTGTTATGTATACCGGTTTTAGTTTTTCTATAGCTACCTTATTATCAATTATTTCTCTTTCCAAAGCTCGCGTTTTTTCTATTGAAGAAAGTTTTTCCTCAAGTGCTTTTCTAAACTCTACCTCTCTCAGAGATAGATAGTTTTGCTCTAAAAGGACTAAAGAGATTCTCTTTATAGTGTTTACTTTCTCTATGCTTTTAGGTATATTGCCCATTATGTAAAACTTTATTGCCTCAGTAGTTGACTTTCTTATAGCAGTTATCATTATGCTTTTGTCTTCTACATCAGTGGGCTCAACCAAGGAAACAATGTTTTCGCTCCCTCCTTTCGGAGAAGTAATTTCGTTTGATAGAAGGGATATTATCTCATCGGACATTTGCACAGAATTTGAGAGAATAGTAATACTATTACTGAAGTCTTTAGTTATAAAATAGCTTATACCTCTCTCAGTTTCTTCCCGGAGTTTTAGGAGTTTACTAGGGATGCTTTCTTGCTGAGAAAAACTGTCTAAGCTTAGAAACAGGAGTATTACAATTGTAAAATATAATACTATCATATTAATTACCATTTTCGTCATACTACGATTATTTATGAAGATCCAAAAATCTTTCTACTACTCAGGAGTAAAGGCAATGAATTCTAGAATTTAACGATTAGGTGTAGTTTTTCTTTTATTTTTCTCGCAGTCCCTGGCGAGACTAGGTAATACTCTTATTAGTAAATGCCTAAGAGGTTTGGTATGAAATTAAGTTTCATAACTGCGAGGACCAAAAGGGGTAAGTAGGTGGAGAGAGTTTAAAGTCTTGTTCATTCGTATGGATTTACCTACTCTCTTATTTCTTTTATCATTCTACCTATAATCCAGTCTGATACAAAAATTTCTACCGTTGATAGTTCGTGAAATTCGGACTCAAGCTTGGTAAGATTACTAAGAATAGCATAATTGTCTTTGTATTCTGAGTTGTAGAATACAACAGTTTTGGGAATGTCTAGAGATGTTTTCTTAAGTAGTCTCAGCCAAAATTGATTTATTCCGAGGTAGTAAGATATTGGTTCTATGACTGAAAATGGATAAAACGGGGAGAATTGAATCTTGTTTATGTATTCGTCAATTGGATATTCAGTTTTACTAAACCTTAAGTTTAAGTTTTTGTTTATATGTAGAAGCAACGCTTGAGTATTATCAAGATTACCAAACTCTTTTTCAAATGGTGTTTGGTCTTTGGGCATCAAAAACGCAAGGTTTAAAAGCACGGATGTTTTTACATTTTCTCTGAAACTCTCAAAGTCGTATTTACCTTTGGTTATCATGGTTTTATAGGCTGAGATGTTGAGCTTGATTTCTTTGTATGATTTTACTCCCCTCAGAAATGGGTTTATCACTATTATTTTTGAGATATTTGTGAATTTAGAGGTTTCTAGCAGGTATAGAAGCAATTCTAATCCATCCCCCCATGTTACTATCTTTATCTCTCTGGAACCTAGTAGATTTATTGTTTTTTTTAGGGACATGCTTACATTCTCTAGGGAAAAATCCTTTATTCTATCATAGTAGACTTCATATTTGTAGAATGGAAAGCTGTATATTTCGCTAGTGAAAACCCATACTTCTATGTTGAATTCTCTAAACTTATCTATTGCTGTTTTAAACCAAGCAGGACCTACTGACATGGAAGGAATCACTAAAACTGATGCTTCCGGATGGGTTACGGGGTAATGATAAAGCTTTGCATAAAGACCTTTCACTTGGCTTTCTATATGGTAGACCTTGTAATCGAGGTTCATGCATTCATAAATGCTATCAACTATTTCCCTAAATTGTCCTAAAGTAGTGTGGTTGAAAACTATATATCTCGGCAGTTTATACATTTTTGCTGATTTCGTTATAGGTCTATCGTTGACAACAAATGATATTTTGTAAGTTTTTGATGCTAGGGAGTATGCACTTCCATCTGCTATTCCAAAAGGATATGCAAAAGCGAATACTTCCTCGTTTATCTTCTCCTCAATGAGTTTTTTTGAGGATACAATTTCTCTAAGTAACACATCATTGGAAAGTCCCTTGAGAAATTTGTGAGAATAACTATGGGAACCTATTATAAATCCATCCTTGGTTAGATTTGCCAGGTCCTTCCAGGAGAAAAATCCTTTTCCTCCTATAACCAATGGGTAGATGAAAAAAGTTGCTCTTGTATTTTTATTCCTAAGAAGTTTTATTATACGCTGTGGTATTTTCCAACCATCGTCAAATGTTATTGATACTGTAAAACTAGGAACTGTTGAAAGGTTTGTTAGAGAGTCAATGCCTACTATCTTAATTTCTAGATCGTCTATAAGTCTGAGCTGTTTTTCAAACATTTCTGGTGAAACTGTGTATATATCCTCTAAGGAGTAGCCTATCTTGTGATAACACAGTACCAAGTTTTTACTTAAAGATGTGGTGGAGCAGAAAAAAATTATCGTAATCAAAACAAATGTTCTTGTTGTGATATTTTGTATACTAAAGAAAGTGGTAAGGGTGGTTTGGATATTCCTCAGGTAGTTAATTTTTAGCTTTTTATCCTCAGCTTGGTAGTATGTTGAAGATGATACTTTACCTTCTCTAGCCACAATATACTATAAATTAAATATCGGCAATCTAGCATCTCAACGTGTGGTTTAACTTCACTATCGTGAATTTCGGGCTACTGCAGTTAGATGTGGTTTAGAAGCTTTACCTTATATTGATGGGATATTCCATTCTTTTCACCTTCCTTAGGTTTGTTTTGAGAAGTGAGAGAAAAGAGAA
>JBCNVF010000014.1 GCA_039630355.1 Brevinematia bacterium | reverse complement strand
GTATATCTGAAATTTAACAACCCTAAGACAACCCCTCTTATGGAAGCTAGGAAAAGAGAACTTGGAATAAAGGAGGTAAAACATTCTTTTATTCCTCTAAACCGTATCCCCAGCAAAATTGTTAGAATGTTAGTAATAGCAGAAGACTGCAATTTCTACAGACATACAGGAATAGACATTGAAAGCATCACAATGGCCTTGCAGAAAAACCTAAAGATTGGTAACATAAGATACTACGGAGGTAGCACAATCTCTCAGCAAGTTGCTAGAACAATGCTACTACTACCAGAAAAAAGCTTCATCAGAAAATATCTTGAACTAATCATCACAATTGAAATGGAATTAATCCTAGGCAAAAATAGAATCATAGAACTTTATCTCAACTACGCAGAATGGGGAAGAGGAATATTCGGCATAAACTCAGCAAGCAAATACTTTTTCAAAAAAGATATCTCCTCACTATCTATTGAAGAAACTGCTAGACTTATAGCAATCCTACCCAACCCCAAGATATACTCCCCCTTCTCAGAATCCAAACTAGTCCAAACCCGTGTTGAACTGATAATGAAATACCTGCAATAACAGAGGTAGAAAATGGGATTCAGTTGTGGTATAGTAGGACTTCCTAACGTTGGAAAATCTACTCTCTTCAATGCCCTAACAAAAGCTAACGCTCAGGTATCAAACTATCCTTTCTGCACTATAGAACCCAATGTCGGCATTGTTGAAATACGAGACGAACGGCTTGATACCCTAGCAAAACTGTCAAACTCCCAAAAAAAAACCTACACAACAATAAAATTCATTGACATTGCAGGACTTGTCAAAAACGCAAGTAAAGGAGAAGGACTTGGTAACCAATTCTTATCAAACATAAGAGATGTAGACGCAATAGTACACCTAATCAGACTGTTCAATTCACCCGAGGTCCCGCATATAGGAGATATTGACCCCATAAGAGATCTTGAAATAATAAACACAGAACTCATCCTAAAGGATCTAGAATTTATTGAAAAAGCCAAAGAAAAACTAATAAAGCTTGCAAAATCCGGTGACAAAGAAGCGCACAAAGAACTAGAAATCTTGGAAAAACTACACAGCGAACTACTTAACGGAAAAATGGCCATCAGTATCCTATCAGAGGAAGAAAAAGAAACTATTGAAAAATATCAGCTCCTTACGGCGAAACCAATGCTAATTGTTGCTAATATTGATGAGAAACTTATAGGCAAAGAAGAGTCTGACATAAATTTTACCAAACTTGCGGAATACGTAAACAAAAACCTAAATACCAAGGTCCTACCCATATCTGCAAAACTTGAAGATGAAATAGCAGAACTCCCAGAGGAAGAAGGAAAAGCATTCCTGAAGGAACTAGGAGTTGAACTTAGCGGACTTCAAATACTCGCAACAGAAGGCTACAAAATTCTTAACCTAATAACCTTCTTCACCATCAAAGGTATTGAGAGCAGAGCATGGACCGTAAAGAAAGGAACAAATATACTAAAAGCAGCTGGCAAAATACACTCAGATATGGAAAAAGGCTTTATAAAAGCTGAAGTCATCCACTATGACGAGCTTGTCAAAATAGGCTCTTGGACCAAAGCCAAAGAAGAAGGTAAAATAAGAGTAGAAGGAAAAGACTACATAGTCAAGGACGGTGATGTGATACTTATAAGATTTAATGTCTAACTAGCTTAGACACTCCATTGACTATTACTCAACAATTTCACCCTTAGGGCTCTTCTCCCTCTCCTGGTGTTTCACCAAAGGAACTTTTATCTTCTCAAGTGCTTCAACAAGATTACCAACCTTCACAACTATGTCAATCACTATCTTTACCGAATCACCGGAATCATCCAAAGATATAACCTTATACGACTCAATAAAATCCACTATCCTCTTTGATGGAAATATCTCCTTGAGTATCTTCTCAGAGTTATCCTTTAGATCCTTAGGCGAAACATTCTTCTTAAGAAACTCAATTATCGCATTCTGATAAGCATCATCCCTAGCTTCCTTAAGATCCTTCCCCTTACCAATTACCCTGTAAACCTCAAAATACTTTCTCTCATCCTTCTTCTGAGCCTTCACTTCATCAGAAAACACTTCATCAACCACAAATAGCAAAAATAACAGCCCTAAAACAGGGACAAACCTTACCATACTTACCCTCCACTCAGATATAGTAATAGTATAATACTTCGTCCTGAAGCTTTCAAAAGTTAATCTAAACTGTGTCCAAAAGAAGATCCCAAGAAGTCAACTCACTTATCAGCGTAATACCTAAAATCTATTTCTGGGAAGATGTTATCTAGGTATTCAATGTATTTAAGCCATTCAACATCAATATGTCCAGATTGAACCATATCATATAACCTGAAAAGCCTGTTTACATGATCTCTTGTTCTCTTGACCGCATATTCAACAGTAGTCCCGGTTCTCATAATAAAAGCCCAGTCTGACGACTGTGCAAGCAATAGCTCTCTTGCCATTTGATTTAAAGCCCTCTCTATTAACTTATCATTTGTATTTTTAAACTTATTTGCCAATTCTATCATCTTCTCATCCGCTTTATGTAGGTGTCTATATATCCAGTCATTTGGTCCTGAAAGCCAAAACTCGTTATATCCCTTGTATCCCCAACTACACATAGGAGGAGTTGCAACTTGATTTCTAGGATACTTTTGTAGATACTCCATAGGTAAAATCATCTCAACCTGTGTTTCCCAGTTTCTTGATTCCCAGCATTTTTTGGCAACAGCATATATAAACTGAGGTCCTTCAAACCACCAGTGTCCGAAAAGCTCAGCATCATACATTGACACAACAAGGGGTTCTCTATCCATCATTCCCGAAAGGTATTCTATCTGCCTCTGCCTGTTAAATATAAAGTTACCTGCGTGTTCCCATACCCTTTCCATAGCCTTGTGATAGTTGTAAGGTTCTTTCCTATCAAGTGACACATCATGCCCTGTGATCCTATAATACTTTATACCTGTCATAATCCTTATACCGCTTTCGTGAATATAAGGCCTTATGTAATCATAATCGGCATCATAGCCAAGGTCTCTGTAAAACTCCCTATACCAAGGATCACCTGGATATCCTTCCTTCGCACTCCAAACAGACTTTGAAGTCTCAACATCTCTGCCAAAGAAAGCTACTCCATTTCTCGTATACATTGGTGCAAAAACTCCATACTTAGGCCTTTTATCAGCATAAAGAACCCCATGAGTATCAACAAAGAAAAACCTTATCCCTATCTCTCTCAAGATTTCCTCAAGCCCTGGATAATAAGCACACTCTGCATTCCAAATACCCCTAGGAGACTTACCAAAAACTCTCTCATAGTCTCTCTTCGCTACCAAGTATTGGGCCCTAACTGCATTCGGATACATCTCCATCAGCGGAGCATAACCATGTGTAGCACTACACGTTATTATCTCCAACTTACCCAGATCCTGAAACATCTTAAACCCATTTAAAAGATTCCTGTTATACTTATAGAACACATTCAGACAATCTGTAAAATGTCTTAAATACATCTTTGCAGTTTCATGAAACTCGGGCAACCACCTAGTTCTATTAACCTCCTTCTCAGAAAGCTCTACTAACTTCTGAATATGCTTCTCATACCTATCTTGAAGCAAAGGATCACCCAACATATTTGCAAGAGGCGGAGTTATAGACATAGTTATCCTAAAATCAACACCTTCATTAAGAAGTTGCTCAAACACCTGTAAAAGAGGAATATAAGTTTCTGACATCGCCTCATACAACCACCTCTCCTCCATTGAATCAGTATACTCAGGGTGCCTAACATACGGTACATGAGCATGCAGAACCAACATCCAATACCCCTTAGCCATCTTAACCTCCCATTTTCACTATTATCCTAAACAAAAGCCTAAAGACTTTCAACAGTTTTTTGCTTAAAAGCCTGATCTTTAGGACAATAGCTACTTTAGTACAACCACTAGAAATCATAATTCCACCACAGAGAATAATTAAACTCTCCACCAACCCCCAGCAAAATCTTGTTAGCATGAGTTATTTTACATTAGAATTCCACACAGAGCAATAGGAAGTTATGGACGGAAAAATAAAAGTCTTATTCGTATGGCACGGAGCTGTAGAAAAAAGCTATAGACAACTTTTCTACGAAATGTCAAAACATGGACTTGAAATGACAGTAATAACAGCAAAACGATGGTATGAAAGCTCAAAATGGCAAAACTTTGAACCAATAGATCTTGACAAATACTACAAAATCTATCCATTAAAAACTATATTCACAAACCATATTAGGGCATTCTTCTACCTAAACCTTTTCAAAATCGCCTGGCTAATTTTCAAACATAAACCAGATGCATTATACCTTAAACAAGAACCATATTCAACATCAAGCTTCACAATATCTCTCATTACAAAGATATTAAGCCCAAAAACCAAAATTCTCATAGAAAGCGATGAGAATATTTTCAAAAACCATCCAATACCATTCAATTTCTTTGAAAAGTTCAGCCTCAAACTGGCTAATACATTAGTAGTAGTATCAACAGATTCCACAGATATGTATAGAAAGAAAGGCTTTAATAAAGAAATATATAAAACTTACTACTTCATACCTGAACTAAAAACTGATGCTGAACCTATGAACATTATGAGCAAAGCCAAAATCAAAATAGGTTTTGCTGGTAGAATATCCAAACCAAAGGGAATTGATACAATTATACTTGCAATGGACGAACTGAAAAAAAGGGATATCAATGATACCGAGCTTTTTGTGGTAGGATACCCTGAAGATAAAAACTACCACGAATACCTACTCAAGCTCGCCGAGGAAAAAGGAGTAAAGGTAACATACCTCGGAAGCCTTAGTCTAGATAAGATGTTTTCCTTCTACAAGGCCATAGATGTCCTAGTCTTACCTTCCAGAACCGTATCGTGGTGGAAAGAACAATTCGGAAGAGTTTTAGTGGAAGCAATGTCTTGCGGAACACCCTGTGTAGGATCATCTTCAGGAGAAATACCCAGAGTCATAAATAACCCTGACTTAATATTCCAAGAAGACAATTACATTGAGTTAGCAAACATCCTTGAGAAATTTTATACCGGAGAATACTCAAAAGAAAAAATGTCAGAAAGTCTGATACAGTATTCAAAAAACTTCACCTTAGAAGAAGTATCTAGGCATAAAGCAGAAATTATCAAAAAAGTAGTAACACAATAAACTACGTAAGATAGGTTGATTCAAAGTAAACACCTTATCTCTACCTACCCACCACAAGTAGAAGTAAAGGAAGAATAATACAAAAAATAACTATGGAAAGATAGTACTTGCAGAGAATGACTAAATCTCTAGCTAAATTCAAGCTTTTTAATAAAGCTAATTTTATTTCTACAGAAGCCATTACTCATAATAGTTTGCTATGAAAAAGCTTGCACTAACATGTATAGGTAAAGATAAACCGGGAATAGTAGCAAAGGTCTCCGAAGTTCTGTTTAAAGCAGGATGCAGTATTGAAGGCTCAAGAATGTCACTACTACAAGGAGAATTTACTATCATACTGATATTCACACTCTTTGAGGAAAAAAACTACCACTTCCTGAAAAGAGAACTTAAAAGAGTTGAATACGAGATGGATATAGAGATAATTATCAGAGAAATTGATCCCGAGGAATATATTGAAGTGCAAAAAGTCCCTAAAAAAACCTTCGTAATCAATGTATATGGTGCAGACAAGCCAGGAATTGTATTCAACGTCACCAACCTTCTCTTCATCAACAACATAAACATAATTGATCTATTCACAGATGTTATAGAGTCTGAGGGGAAAAAGCTATATATTATGTCCATAACTGTTGACGGTAGTAATATTTCATCAATAGAATTTCTCAAAGAGAGGATTGAAAAAATCTGCAAAGACATGGGACTTGAAGTTAGTGTTGAAGAGATAGAGGAAGTGGAGATGTAGTCATGATTCTGAATGTGCTAAAGATCCCCGATCCTAGACTTAAGGAGATTGCCAGCGAAGTATCACCAGAGGAGCAAAACGAAGAAGAACTACAAAAGTTCATAGATGATCTTATAGAAACTATGTACAACTGTCCCGGAGGAATCGGAATCTCTTCACCCCAAGTAGGAGTGCCAAAAAGAATAATAGTTGTAGATGCAAGAAACAATAAAAAAACAACACTAACACATGGACTCATTGTTCTAATAAATCCAAAAATAACTTACTCAGAAGGGAAAGTGATAGTTAGAGAGGGATGTATAAGCATACCAGACTATACTGGGAATGTTGAAAGGTCCGCAAAAATAGTTGTCAGAGGACTGGACAGACAGTTTAGAGAAACCGAGATAGAAACCGAAGGCATGGAGGCAGTAGTGATACAACACGAGATAGATCACCTAGATGGCATTCTCTTCATTGATAGAATAAAAAATCTCCACACAGACCTATTCAGAAGGAAAAAATACCTGTAGCCTAAAACTTGGGTAGCTTTGAAACGATAAACCCCCTAAGGTATAAAGTCTCAGGCATCTGTAGTATCCAAGGATGATCTGGAGACTGCAACAGTTCTCTCTCTATTCTCAATCTTACCCCAAGTTCCATCCCAGCTATTCTTATAGCAGCAACAAAGTGCTCTTTCAACAAATTGTAGGAACATGTAAAAACTATAAGCTTGCCTTCAGGTTTTAGAAGTGAAAGAGAAGACTTTATTAAGCTTATAAACGCAGGCAATCTCTTTCTAGACTCCGATAAGCTCTTTACAAAAGTAGGTGGATCAAGAATGATCAAATCAAACCTATCATCAACCTCTTTTACTTTCTCAAAAGCATCCCCAACTACAACACTAACATTCTCTTTCACATCATTCATCAAAGAGTTCTCCCTTATAAGATCCGAGTAATATTCATTTTTTTCAATACACACAACCTTAGCCCCTTTCTTGGCACAGTATATTCCAAATCCCCCAACATAACTAAATACATCCAAAACCTTCATTCCATAAGAACACAAACCAGCAACAATCTCTCTATTAACACTCTGATCTAGGAAAAAACCAGTCTTCTGTCCCTTAAAAGGATCAAAAACAAACTGCAACCCATTCTCCCTAATTCTAATAAGTTCGGGAATTCTCCCCTTAACAGGAACATTCCTTGACTGCAATTTCTCTTCCTCTTCCCTTGCCTCACCATAGCTTCTCTCGTAAATATTCTCAACCTCAATAAACTTCACTATGCTATCCACTACCACATCCCTTAAACTCTCAAAAAGCCTGTTTCTCAGCTGTATCCCAACAAATTCCTCATACTTGTCAATTATCAGTCCCGGAAGAAAATCAGACTCAGAATAAACAACCCGGAAGTTTTCGCTATCAATCACCCCCGAAAAACCAAGCTTCCTACGCATCTCAAAAGAAAATAAAATCCTCTTCTTCACCTCAATATCAACATTCACGTTTCTGTCATACGAAAACACCTTAACAGGTTTAGAAACATCAGGAGAATAAAAACCTTTGCAAATAAAATCCCCATCCTCCGTTAACACCGAAACCCATCCTTCTCTATTACCACTAAACGAAAGCTTCTTTATGTCATCTTTGTATACCCAAAGATAAAAATTCCTCACCCTTTTCTCAGCCTTTTTCTTTAAAAAAACCTCACCAATAGTCTGCATAAAAAATATTATCTATTTCAAAAAATACTATTTTCTAGTTAAAACGAAAATTCAGTAAATTTCAATCCTATCATCCACCCTCTCCTAACTTCTTAAACTTCTTGTCTCCAAAATAACATTTCAAAGGTTTAAAACTTCCACCAACTTATGGTCTGGCAATCAAAAACTTCTCTAACTTGCCGGCAGTATTCCTCCGCTAATATACTTTCTATCCAGACAGAATACACCATATGGAAAAGCTAAACAAAAACTTGGGCTTCATAGGCTTTGGTAATATGGGCAGTGCCCTAGCTAAAGGATTACTCTATGCAAAAGATAGCATCATTCCAAACGAAAACTTCTACGTCTACGACAAAGATGAGAATAAGATGAAAGAGGCAAGAAATGCCGGACTGAAAACTCTTGATAGTGTTACCTCTCTGTTCAACACCTGCAACATAATATTCCTATGTGTTAAGCCCAAAGACTTAACCAACTCACTCAGAGAAGTAAAACACATGATCAACGAGGCAATAGACAAAAGAAATGAAGCCTATCTCTCACTTATCAAAGATAAAGTACTAATATCTATTCTTGCAGGCATTAGGGTTGAGAAGATAGAAGAAGCAATAGGTGGTCAAGTGCAAATAGTCAGAGTAATGCCAAACACTCCTACTTTGGTTGGAGAAGGAGCATTTGGAATATTCTTCAGCGAGAAAGTAGAAGAAAAGAATAGGGGAATCGTTTTAAAACTTTTTGAACAGCTCGGTAAGGGAGTGGTTGTTGAAAATGAGGATCTTATTGACGTAGTAACAGGACTTTCTGGAAGTGGTCCTGCATATATATTTATGGTCATACAAGCTCTTGCGGATGGAGGAGTGAGAATGGGACTTAGCAGAAATGACGCTTTATTACTTTCCGCACAAACTGTGCTAGGAAGTGCAAAGATGGTTTTGGAAAACTTCAGCAAACTACACCCTGAGGCTTTAAAAGATATGGTAATGTCCCCCGGTGGCACAACTGCCGAAGGCATAAAGGCCCTTGAAGAAAATAGGCTCAGGTTTGCCTTCATCAAGGCAGTTGAAGAAGCAACAAAAAAATCTAGAGAACTATCAAAATGATCTCATCCATCGTAAAAAAACTACTCTCAAGATACATACCTCCAAGTATGTCAATAATGTACTCCATTCTCTCCAACTGGAAAAATATAGCAGGAGATTTTCTCTTCAAGCATGCGGTCCCCTATAAGTTTTTTGTGAAAAAATCAGAGCTTTACATAGCTTGCGATGACCCCATCATAGCCAACGAGATCTACTTCAGCCAAAACGAACTAAAAAGAAGAATAAAAGAGGAAACCAAACTAACAGTGAAAACGATAAAAACAGTGTATGACATAAATAAATTCACTAAATTCAGTTCCCTTCTTGGAAACGAAAAAAAAGAGAAAGAAACTACTCCCAGCATTACTACCGAAAAAAAGAGAAAGATAGAAAAACTCACTAGCAAGGTAAAAGATACCGAACTAAAAGAAGCTCTAAAAACCTTCTTTGAGACACTCTCTATTGTAGAAAAGTATAGAAAGCTCTAGATTGATATTTTTGCTTTGTTAAGCAACTCAACGAAAATTCTTTTCCAATCTTTCACCTCCCCACTCTCAACTTTATCAAGCATTGACTCCATATAAGATGTTAGTCCTAGATCCACAACAGACGGATAATTTTTCTTTAGAAATTCATATACCGCAAACCCCAATTCAGTAGGAACAAGAGATTTACCCTTTTTTTCAACATACTTTCTAGCTATCAACGTTGAGACAATGGTAGCATAAGTTGAAGGTCTACCAATCCCTTCATCTTCAAGCTTTTTTATAAGGGTAGCCTCTGTATACCTCGGTGGTGGTTGAGTCACCTTTCTACCATAAACTAGCCTAGCAGGCACTAGTTTTTCTCCTTCCTTTAATGAAGGTAAAAATACTTCCTCAGGAATACTGTGAGGATAGAAGTTGAGAAACTGCCTGTCAACAACTATCTTTGAAACTCCATAGAAACTATATCTACCGTCGCTAACTAAAACCTCAGCTGTTTCCACAACAGCATCTTTCATCTGACTTGCCAGAAATCTCTTCCATATAAGTTCATACAACCTAAAATGTCCATCAGGTATCTTACCTTTTAAAGAAACTGGAACCCTGTACACATCCGTAGGCCTTATACATTCATGAGCACCTTGTTCATCATCCCTACCCTCATAAACCCTAGGTAAGGGTGGCAAATACTCTTCTCCCAATCTTTCCCTTATAAACTCTCTAACCCTCTTTAGAGCATACTCCGAAATTCTCACAGAATCAGTCCTAATGTAGGTTATCAACCCTACGAATTCTCCGTCTATCTCAATCCCCTCGTATAACTCTTGGGCAATCTTCATAGTTTTTGACGGAGTGAAACCTAGTTTAGCTGAAGCTTCCTGTTGTAAAGTGCTAGTTTTAAACGGAGGTAAAGGCTTTATACTGTCTCTAAACTTTTTTGAAAAAACAACCCTAACATCCGAGAGGTTAACATTATCTTTTATCTCACTTAGCTTCTCTTCGTTTATTCTATTATCAGGACCAAATTTCACTTCCTTGTCTCCCAACCTTTCACTAACCAACTTCAAAAAGAAAGTTTTTCCATCTCTCTCACTCTCAAGCATAACGTCATAGTAAGCTAGAGGTGTAAAATTTCTTATCTCCAACTCTCTCTCACAAACCAACCTAAGAGCTGGTGATTGAACCCTACCAGCAGAAAACGACTTTCCTTTGAACATCCCCCTAAAGTGCCTAAACAGAATTGGTGATATTACATACCCAACAACTCTATCCAACATTCTCCTAGTCTTCTGAGCATTAACAAGGTTATGATCTATATCTCTTGGCGATTGCAAAGCGTTCAATATCCCTTCCTTAGTCACTTCAGTAAACTCAATCCTCTTAGTTTTACCAACATACTTTGACACAATCTCTTTCACATGAAGTGAGATTATCTCACCTTCTCTGTCCTTGTCCGAAGCAAGTATAACCTCCTCAGACTTCTTCGCAAGCTCAACAATCCTCTTCACAATCTTTCTCTTTCCGGGTAAAAAAACATATCTCGGCTCAAGCCTTACGAAATCAATCCCCATCTCCTTCCGTGGTAAATCTCTTATATGCCCCATCGTCGCAATAACTACAAAATCCCTCCCAAGGTATGACTTAATAGTCCTTGCCTTAGCGGGAGACTCAACTATAAATAATTTCATCTCAACCCCAACAAAAACTACCAAACACCAAAATAATTGACACCTTTACAGAGAATCTTCAGTCCTCTAGACAATTATTTTCTCTAAACTCACTTTTTTCCTTCAAGTTCACTTTGGGTAGTCTAATAAATCCAAAATTTGATGATCAAGTATGGTTTTCATTTTGTTTCCATCGTAGTCCCTATCTGAACTAGGTGCAGTTTTTTCCTATTTCTCTCGTAACCCTAGTTAGGACTGGTTAAAATTGTTCTCTTAATGAAAGCCGAAAGTTAAATGTAAAGTGACACTCGGAAATTAGAATCTATTGAACTTGGAGTTTTCAACTAGAAAAAAGTATGTACTCGTGAATATACTTAAGCTATGAAGAAGAATAAAAAAGACGAACTACTGTCAGTGCTACTTAATGGAGGTATAATCTCAGGAGAAAATATAGCCAAAACAATAGGCATAAGCAGAGTAATGGTCAACAGATACATAAAGGACCTACAAAAGGAAGGTTTTGAAATAGAAACCTACAAAGGAATAGGATACAGAATTGCAACAATTCCTGATGTAATGTATCCATCCTTGATCAAATCCAGAGGTGGTCCGATATCTGAATATGAAATTTTAGTTTTTGATTCACTACCCTCAACTAATGATTACTGTCTCAAAAACTCAGACACAATTAGAAACAAAACTGTTGTAATAGCAAGGGAACAAACAAAAGGTAGAGGTAGGCTTGGTAGAAGTTGGTATTCCGAAAAAGATAAAGACATCACAATGAGTATAGTTCTAAAACCTATGGTATCAACTGATACAATCATTAGATACTCTATCTCAATTTCTCTATCTGTAGTTGACACACTAAGAGAGTTTGATATAGAAGAGATCTTCATAAAATGGCCTAACGACATCTACTACAACGATAAAAAACTTTGTGGAATACTCATTGAAAGCACAATTCAATGTGACACAGGCTTAGTTGAACTTCTAGTTCTAGGAATTGGACTGAATGTAAATAGTTGTACAAGCAGGACCATTCCTACAGCAACTTCTGTTTACGAAATATTAGGTTTTGAAGTAAAGAGAGCTACAATAATAAACAAGATAATCTCTAACTTTGAAGAAAATCTATCTCTAAATTACGATACTTTGTTCAAGAAATGGAAGGGAAATATGGGACTTATTGGCAAAAACATAATTATTAAGTCTGGTGACGAGGAAATAAAATGCAAGTTTATAGATGTATCTAAATCAGGAGAAATAATTGTTGAGGAAAACAACAAAATCAGGAAATTCAGTTTCGGTGAAGTTAGTCTAAGTATTGACTAACCTTTCGTTAATCTTCTAGAAAAATCGAAAACTGGTTTTCTTATTCTAACCATAGTGTAAAAAGTAGAGATCTCTAGAACAGTCCTTGTATAGCAAAAACGAATTGCCAGTTTTCAAAAAACTTATCACTTAAGTAGAGCTTAGGAATACTATTTTCAAACACTATCTGGCGAGCGAGATAGATTCTTATAGGAAATCCTGGAATATTTATCATAGCTCCTAGTCCAAAGCTACCATAGTATCTATCCAAGAATGTGGTATATAGTTGCGGGTCGGAAAACATAGAACCTAGGTCAGTAAACATTACTCCCCAAAGCTCATTTCCGTAGATAGGAGCCCTAAGTTCTGAGGAATAGAAAGATTTTACTCTACCTCTTATACCTCTTCCTCCCCACCCTCTAAGCTCGTAATACCCATCAAACCAAAAAAGATCAAGAGTTTCATACTCCAACCTACCACTCAATTGTGGTAATATAATCCCATGCGATGTATACAAAACCCAAACAAGCTTATACTCATCAGTTATAGGTATTGATTGGTAGAACGAAAAGTTAGCACTTAGTTTTAAAAATTCAAAAAACCCACCGATCAAGTGCCCAACATAATCAAAATACACTCCTCCACTGACTCCTTTAGTAGAAGCTAAAGGAGCATCTCTGCTATCAAATGTAAAATTTAAGCTTAGGGAACTCTTTAACTTACCTCTGTAAATCTCCCACCAATTACTAACATATGTAAGTGTTAACTCTTTAACAACACTTTCATCGTAAGCATTATCAAAAGTCTTATCGTGAGTTATCGTGGAGTATACTGAATATCCAGCACCTAGACTATAATAACTACCTATTCTTCTACTCACATTTAGTCCCAATCCCAATTTTGTCTGCCAGTAACTTCCGTTAGTCCTTTCTGAAGTTCCATCTCTATCATCATCAACTAAAATATTCTGCACCAACGTATTGTAAAAATATATTGAAGTTGAAAAGGAGAACAAAGAACCAAAAAGATAAGGCTCAGTAAATGATAGATTCACCCCCTGCTGATTCTGTCCTACTTCTATCTTTCCTTGGATCTTCTTACCAGTTCCAAAAAGGTTAATATGTGAGATACTTCCACTGACAGTAAACCCGCTAACCGAACCATATCCAGCACTAAGTGAAACAATTCCCGTTCTACCCTCTTTTACCCTAAAAATCAGATCCATTACTCCTTCTGCCTCACCTTCCCTAACCTCCCACTCAACTTTTTCAAAATACTGCGTCATGTTAAGTCTTTCTATGCTTCTCTGTAGCTTGTTTACAGTAAAAATCTCCCCTTCCCTGATCTCAAGCTCCCTCTCAATAACATAGGTCCTTGTGTAAGTATTTCCAACCACAACTATGTTCCCAATATGTCCTATATCACCCTCATAAATGTTAACCTCAATATTCACAACCTTCGTCTCCTCATCTTTCTCAATCTTTTTATCAACCTTAGCAAATACATATCCCCTATCCCAATACATCCTACTAACCTTGTACATCCACTTATCAAACTGATCTTGAGCAAACACATCACCCTTAAGGAAAGGAAATTTTTGCATAATATCATCCTTAGTAAAGGCTCTAGTCTCCCCAACTATAGAAATCTTTCCAAAGTAGTATCTACTACCCTCAGAAACCTCCAAAAGTATATAAACATGCTTCTCAGTAAGGTTGGTTTGATTCTCGTAGAAATTACTTACCGTGATATTTGTAGAAATAACCTTAGCGTCAATAAACCCCCTTGAACTATAGAAATACTTTATCTTCTCAACATCCTTTGAAAATTTATCAGGATCAAAATATCCTCTAGTTATAGGTAATCCGAGAAATCTTACCTCTTCTTTAGTGTCAATAACTGCCTTAATATCACCTTCACTTATATTTGAGACACCCAATAGTTTTATACTCTTCACTATGCTTCTAGGTCCCTCCAATACTTCAAACGTCAAGGTAAGTTTTCCATTCTCATCTCTAGAGAAATAATGTTTTATCTCAACATCTAGCAGTCCTTCTTCCTTATACTTATGCTTCATTGCCAATATGCTACCGTAGATCTTTCCTTGACTTATGTGATCCCCCTTTCGTATAGTGATAAGCTCCTTAAGGTCATCAGGTTGAACACTTTTACTACCAACAATCTTGACTTCATCTACAATATCTGCTTCCTTACCAACTATGTAAATGTCAACAAGTTTTTTACTCTCATCAACTATGTTATACTCAACTCTAAAGTCATAAAGAATACTCAATCTATATATACTTTTTGTTGACTCAACAAGTTTATTAAAATCAATTTCTTCCCCCTCCCTTATAGTAATAACCTCCCTTATAAGGCTCTCACACTGCCTTGATAACTTTTCAAAAACAATTTTTCTTATCCTATATCCGTCAATATCACGCCAATCTGCAAAAATACAAGACAGCTTTACTACAAAGACAATAGCGAAAATAAAAAACACGAATCTTCTCATCACTACCTCCGAGATAGGAGTATATTTTAAACTAAGCCTGAAGAGTATTGAAAGTTAGAAGTTGAGGTTAGTTTGCAGAATTTGAAAAGAAAACAACAAATTTGAGATAATATTCAAAATATGAATATACTTGATGTAATAACAATCTCAGTTGTTCTACTAGGACTAATCTGGGGTGCAAGGAAGGGTTTTATCGGAGTAATAATACTCGTGATAGGAATAATTGTCACAATAGTTGTAGTTGATGCTTTTGGTGTACCATTATCATCATTTTTCACCAAGATTGGAGTGGATGAAAATTTATCTTATGGTGTGGCTGTTCTTTCAATTCTTGTTGTGTGTTTTGTCGTGTTTTTTACAATCCACCTACTTTTAAAAAACCTTGTTGACATGTTTAGAATCGGTTGGATAAATAGAATTCTTGGGGCAATCTTGGGCGGATGGGTTTTGTTTGTATTTTTGGGATCACTCTTATTCTTTTTCTCCAAAATACCTCTTATAAACTTCAAGAAATACATTAACTCTTCTGCGATAGCAAAATATTCCCACCTTCACGCTAAGGACATAATGTCTCTCTCAGGCTCTGAAGAGAGGATTGAGAAGTTTATTGAAGGAGAAGAATAATAGGGTGCTGAGATAGAAAAAGAGGAGGGGCAAAGCCCCTAAATCTATCCTCTCAGTAATGCTAATATAGCTTGCGGTCTAGCATTTGCTTGTGCAAGCATTGAAATACTAGCATTAAGCAATATCAGGTTTTTGGTAAAGTCACTCATCTCATTTGCCATATCTGTATCTCTAATTCTTGACTCTGCTGCTTGCATGTTCTCATACCCGGTGAGTAAAGACTTTGCAGCATACATCAATCTATTTTGATATGCTCCAAGGTCAGCTCTTTGCTTATTGACCTTAGAGAGTGCCCTATCAATTAAGCCTATTGCAGAGTTAGCCTTATCTGGCGTAGACAAAGAGATAAACGACGCGGTCAGAGGATTACCCACAGGATTCTTCAGTCCAAGTCCTTGAGAGTTCATCGTTCCAATGTAAATCTGGATTCTCTGATCCATATTAGCTCCAATATGTAGCCACATACTTCCAGTTATAGTGTTTTCACCTGTAAACTTTGCAAATCTACCTGTAAGCAAGTTCACACCATTAAACTGAGCATGAGAAGCAATTCTATCAATTTCAGCTATAAGCGCAGATACTTCAACTTGGATGTAAAGCCTATCTTCATCTGTATAAATACCGTTTGAAGCCTGAACCGCTAGCTCCCTTAGCCTTTGTAAAACATTGGTTGTTTGTTCAAGATATCCTTCTGCAACTTGAATGAAAGAAATACCATCTTCAGCATTCATCTCAGCTCTTCTTAGCCCTCTGATCTGAGACCTCATCTTCTCAGAAACCGCAAGTCCTGCTGCGTCATCCCCGGCTTTATTGATCTTCATCCCCGAGGATAGCTTCTCAACGTTAGCATCAACATCCCAACCTTTGGTCTTAACCATTCGGTTGGCAAAAATTGAACTGATATTATGATTGATTATCATACACATCCTCCTTGATGTTTTTTACTAGGCATCCTTGCCTAGCTTTCAGTAAGATTTTCGTTAATTTCAGAAAATTCTTTAGCTTTTTAAACCAATAAGGAACAAAATTTGAATTGGTAATAATCTACCTTACATAATTACAAATTAGGAGGAACTTATGGACGCCGTAACCTCGGAAATTATGGATAGGCTAAGAAGTATTGTTAACGAAACTCAGATTCTTGAAGTTCAAATCCAAAAGCTAAAAGATATCGTTGTAACCTCAGAGCACGAACTACTGAAGGTGAAGGAAGGAGTCTTAGAAGGGTTTCATTACCTAAACGCGAAAGTTAACAATCTTGAAAAAATGGTCCTAGAACTAAACACTAAAGTTGACAAACTATTGGAAGGAAAATGAAGTTTTTGGTTGTTGCAGGTGGAACGGGAGGACATATCTCCCCCGGCATCGCAATCTACAAAAAACTAAAAGAAAGCTACAAGGAGGTTTTATTCGTAACTAACCCCCACGGGCTTAAGTTTCCAATCGTCAAAGAAAACGTGGAAAGCAATGACCTGTTTATCCTTCCAATATCTAGAAGTTTCTCCAAAAACTTAATAGGAAACTTAACTACCCTCAAAGAATTTATAATCTCAATATTCTCATCTCTTAAGCTGATTTTTTCCTTTAACCCTGATAGAGTAATACTCACCGGAGGATATGTATCGGGACCAATAGGAATAGTTTCCACCATTTTTGGTAAAAAAGTCATCCTTCTTGAACAAAACTCTGTGATGGGACTCACCAACAAGATACTTTCGCTCTTCGCAAAAAAGGTTATCCTAAGTTTTCCCCTCAAAGGCCAAAAAGACTACCCTAGCAAATATGAAAGAATAGGAAATCCCATAAGATACTCAGAAACAGATATCCTAATAAAGGAATATGCTAAAAATACCTATGGATTTTCAGAAGAGGATAAAGTTTTAGGAATAATTTTAGGTAGCCAGGGGGCTAAAAAAGTAAATGAATTTATCTTAGAACATATTAAAGAGTTGGCAGAAAGATACAAGATACTCTGGATTACAGGACAAGATCATTACGAAATGGTCTACAGAAGATGCATGGAAGAGAAAAACATCAAAGTTTTTCCTTTCATAAACGAAATCAATGTCTTTATGAGTGCAGTAGATGTTGCTATATCAAGGGCAGGAGCAAGCACACTATCAGAACTATCTTTTTTCGGTGTGCCTACGGTAATTATACCCTTCCCATTTGCCTCAAAAAACCACCAATACTTCAACGCATTATTCTTCGAAACCCACGGAGCAGGAATAATAATCGAAGAACCAGATCTAACTATTGAAAAACTTCTATCAGCCCTAGATACAATCTTTAGAAACATAGAAATATTTAGATCAAATGCGAAAAAAATATCACCTAGTAACGCCACTCAAAAGGTAATCCAGAAAGTTTTGGATCTTTAGGACCTACCTAGAGAACATTTTTAGTTGAAGGTATAGAGTCCGAAACTACAGATATTGAAGCTTTTAGAGCAGTTGCAAAGGATTTGAACACAGATTCTGCGATATGATGTTTATTGCTACCTCTGACTAAGTCAATATGAATAGTAATTCTAGCTTCCCTCACAAACGCAGAGAAAAACACCTCCAGCAGTTCCATATCAAAATCTCTTATCCTACCCTTCAAAATCCTTTTATCAAAATATAAGTAACTTCTCCCACTTATATCTATAGATACTTGGGTCAAGGCTTCATCCAACGGAACTGAAGAGAAAGCAAACCTAGCTATTCCTCTTTTATCCCCCACTGCCTCACTAAAGCACTTACCAAGCACAATCCCAACATCCTCAACAAGGTGATGGAAATCTACATAAATATCACCAACACATTTCACAATTTCCACATCAATTGAAGAATGCTTAGCAAGCAAAGACAGAAGATGATCAAAAAAACCTACTCCTGTAGTTCCAGAAAATTTCCCACTACCATCAAGATTCACATAAATCTCTATAGAAGTCTCTGCAGTTTCCCTAAGAAATCTTGCATTTCTCATTAGAAAAACCCTAACATCATCAGAATAAGGGCAACAAGGATCAGGCCCCCAGCTGCTATGCCAACGAAAATCAGAATATTAGTAATACTATCACCCTTTTGCAAACTTTCCTCACTCAACACCTGATCTGATCTTGGACCTTTCAATATCTCTCCCTCATACTTCTTTATTTTCACGTTATCTTCTTCTATGGATTTACCGTAAATTCCAGGCCCTATGCTTGTCAATATAACATAACTCTTACCAACAACCTTTATCTGTTCAATCACAGAAGGAATAGGTTTTTCTTCATTAGTTTGAGTGTTAATAGCCCCAAGTAGCTCCTTAAAATATTGTCCCCGTTGGGTCTTCTCCGTTATCCTAGTCAAAACCTTATCTCCAGGTTTTAACTCATATATCGGAACTCCTGTTATAGGAGATAAAACTAGTGATGACTCAAGAACTATCGAGTTTGGAGGTAAGCTAAATTCATCAGTATCCTGCTTTACTGTCTGTTGAGCCTGCTGAGACTTCTTCTCCGACTCCTTCCTCATCCTTCTCAAGTTTATCTCATCAACTTCATCCTGACTCACAGTCTCCAGTTCCACATCAACAGAAACATTTCTATCACCTGTAGGCCTCTGTAATACAGCTTGCAAAAACTCTGCTACCTTAGGAGTAGCACCTCTAGAAATAAAATATACTATCTCCTCTATCCTATCCTTGGACTTGAGTTCGTAATCCACCGCCTTTTGTATATCGTTGGTAATACTTATAGAGTATTCCCCCCTCCACTTAACGTTTATAATTCTCTCCTCAAAGTCATACCAAGGCATCTGAGGATTGTTTTCATAAATAGAACTAAAGTGAGAAGAAGCTACTTGTATCTTCTCCAAACTCTTTGAGAGTAGATTAAAGGAAACAAACACCAGTCCAAAAGTGTTTGTCCCAACAGCCTTAAATCTACCCTTTATAACTCCATACGCAGGAACACCAGACTCTGGCATTTTCCCACTCCAACCTTAAAGATTTTCGGAATAATTCCCTCACATCTAAATTGTAAAACACAAACACCTAAAATGAAAATTTAGCAAACTTGAGTAAATTCAAGAGCATCATACAGAATTAATCATAAATATGATCATAAAGGGCAAGGTCTGGAAATACGGCGATGATATAGACACTGACAAGATAATCCCTGCAAGGTATTTGAACACAACAGATCCAAAAGAACTAGCAAAACACTGTCTTGAGGACGAAGATCCAACGTTTGCAAGTAAAGTCCAAAAAGGAGACATTCTCGTTGCAGGGAAAAACTTTGGCTCAGGTTCCTCAAGAGAGCATGCAGTCATATCAATAAAATCCGCTGGAGTAAGTGCAGTTGTCGCTAAATCGTTTGCAAGGATATTCTTCAGAAACTCAATAAACAGAGCACTACCCATTGTTGAGGCACCCGAAGCTGTTGACAACACAGACACTGGAGACATAATTGAAATTGACCTAGAAAAAGGTATTGTGAGAAACATTACCAAAGACAAAGAGTTCAAGATAAAACCTTTCCCAAAAATACTCTTTGAGATATTTAGACACGGCGGTTTGATGAACTACGCCAAGGCAAGAATAGAAAAAGCAAAAGTTAGTAAAACAACGGGCGGTTAGCTCAGTGGTTAGAGCGCTTGCCTTACAAGCAAGAGGTCAGAGGTTCAAATCCTCTACCGCCCAAATACTTAAGGTTCTATCCACAAAATGACTTACCTAGAGTTTGTCAAAAACCGCTTCTTCTCAAATAAGCTAGGTATCATTGGGCTTTCTATCGTTTTTCTCCTTCTCTTTACCGTCATATTCTCACCGTTTGTCGCCAACAATAAACCCATATTCTGCATACTTGACGGGAGAGTATTCTTTCCAGTGCTTCTACCCTCCAAATACGCCGAAGAGGTAGATTGGTCAAAAAGTAGTTTCAAAATAATGCCACCTATTCCACACAACCCATACACAATAAACCTTGAAAAAAAACTCCTACCACCCTCTAAAGAACATCTTCTCGGAACTGATGACCTAGGAAGAGATGTTCTCGCAAGAATAATATACGGGACTCAAGTCTCAATATCCGTAGGAATCGTAGCAATGGGAACAGCATTCATCATAGGCACTACCCTAGGACTTCTAGCAGGATACTTCAAAGGAATAGTTGACGCTATCATCATGAGGGTAATAGAGGTTTTCATGACCTTTCCAACTCTCTTTCTTATCCTCACTATCTTAGCCTTCCTACCCCCCAACATCTATAACATAATGTTCGTAATAGGACTCACTGGCTGGACAGGAGTAGCTAGGCTTGTAAGAGGAGAAACCCTAAGAGTCTCAAATATGGACTTTGTTAAAATCTCTAAAATAACAGGAACAAGTAATATATACATACTGACAAGACACCTCCTACCCAACGCTATAAATCCCGCTATTGTCTCCTTAGTCTTTGGTATAGCAGGAGCAGTTCTTGTTGAATCATCCTTAAGCTTCCTAGGACTCGGAGTCCAACCTCCTACCCCAAGCTGGGGTAATATTCTCCTCCTCGGAAACCAATATATAAGTTATGCATGGTGGCTGGCAGTCTTCCCAGGTATCGCTATATTCATAACCGTGGTTGGACTAAACCTACTAGGAGAAGCCTTAAGGGATGCTATGGACCCAAGAGTGCATATTGAATAAACAAGGAGTAGAAATATGATACTAGGTAAAAAGAACTTCTTAGTATTAGGATTCACTCATAGAACAGGCTTTCATACTGCCAAGTTCCTAGCCGAAAAGGGTTGCAACGTTTTAATCTCCGACAAAGTCAGAGACCCCGAAAAAGAAGAACTTCTATCCAAGGTCAAAGAAAAAGCAAAAGGAGAAGTCATTGACCTACTAGGCACAGAGGATGCAGAGCTTGATAATGTAGAGATGATTATCTCAAGCCCAGGTGTGCCTCTGACTAATCCAATTATAGCTAAAGCTTTGGAAAAAGACATTGAAGTCATAGGAGATATTGAACTTTTTTACAGGCTAAAACCCAATATCAGATACATCGCTATAACAGGAACGGACGGTAAAACAACAACAACCAATATAACACACAAAGTCCTAAGTTCCTACCTCCCTAAAACATTCATTGGCGGTAATGTAGGCATACCAATATTCTCACTCTTTGAAGAGGATATTGAAACTCTCGTTCTAGAGATAAGTAGTTTTCAAATAGATACCACAAGAGAGTTCACCCCAAAAATAGGAGCTATAACTAACATTGCAAAAGATCACCTTGATAGATACCCCTCGTTTGAAGATTACATTGCGTCAAAGTTTTCCTTGTTCAAGAACTCTGAGGAGAAAGAAATAAGCGTTCTAAACAAATCCCTTCTGAACTTACCGCAAGTAAATAACCTAAGGTGCAGAAAAATCTTTTTCTCGGCCTATGAAGGTAGAAACGGAAAACTAAGTAGCAAAGAGGTATACCTCAGAGACGGCTATATATGGTTTGAAGAAGAAAAAGTTATCAATACAACTAGAGTTAAACTGATAGGCAAACACAATATTGAGAATATCATGATAGCAGTTGCAATAGGAATGGAAATGGAACTACCCAAAGAGATAATTGAGGAAAGCATTTACTCTTTTGAACCATTACCACACAGGATGGAATTTGTTACAGAAATAGATGGAGCAAAATACATAAACGACTCTAAGTCCACAACTATAAACGCAATGGTTAGTGCAATAAGAAGTCTAGATAACCCAATAGTCCTGATCGTAGGAGGACTTGACAAGGGAATGGACTTTGACGAAGCTGTTCCCATAATAAAGAAAAAAGTTAAGTATGTTATCGCAATCGGAAGCACTAGAGAACTTATAGTTGAAAAACTCAAAACCCAAGGATACAACAAATTCTACAAAGCAGAAAATCTAGAAGACGCAGTAACAAAAGCAAGAGAAATTGCTGATAAAGGAGATATCGTCCTATTCTCACCAGCTTATGCAAGCTTTGACATGTTCAAAAACTATGAACACAGAGGTGAATGTTTTAAAAGCATAGTCAGAAAGTTAGCAATAAATTCCAATTTTCATTAGGAGAGTAAACAAGATTCTAAAATTTTTGCTCACTTCTATTTATCCCCTTTGGTTCTAGGCAGTGTTCTTCGGTAACAAAACCTCATTTCATACTAGGCTAGGTGCTTGCCAAAAGAGAAGTTCATCAGTCCCGCCAGGGACTGCGAGGAAAATAAGGAGAAGAAACTGCACCCAACTGTAAATCTTAGACTTCATAGGAAACTAGTGAGCTAAATAGATAATAAGGTTTGCTTAAAATAATTGACAACCTCTACTCTAAGTAGACTCTATCAATAACTGTCATTCCCGTTCTATTTTTCTGTATATCATCCAGTTCAAAGCATCTTTTGATAAGATTGATATCATCACCTCCGTATCTTTTTAGCAGTGCACTTAGAAGCTCAATAGCAACTACAGATTCAACAATGACACCCAATGATGGAACTGCAGAAACATCAGATCTCTCAACATGAGCTAGGAGTTCTTCCTTAGTAACTATATCAACCGATCTTTTGGGTCTTACTAGCGTAGAAATTGGTTTCATAACACACCTTAGTATTATAGGTTCACCATTTGTCACTCCTCCCTCAACTCCACCAGCATTGTTTGTCTTTCTAAAGAATCTCTGACCATCCCAGAATATCTCATCATGCATCTCACTTCCTCTGATTTCCCCAGCTTTAAAACCTATCCCAAATTCAACTCCCTTTACCGCTTGTATGCTCATAACTGCATAAGCTATCCTAGCATCAATTTTGTCCTCCCAATGAGCATAACTTCCCAAACCAACAGGAGGATTTAAAACAACTACCTCCACTACTCCCCCCAGAGTATCTCCCCCCTCTTTAGCTTTGTCAACACACTCTTTCACATCTTTTTCAAATCTAGGGTTACCAATCCCAACATCTGAAGACAATGAGTTTTCCATTATTTGTCTATAGGTAAGCCCCTTTAGGTCAATCTTCACACCACCAAATAACACAACATGTGAGAATATCAAAACATCAAAAAACTTCTCCAAAGTATACTTTGCTAATGCACCTACTGCAACTCTAACAACTGTCTCCCTTGCACTTGCTCTTTCCAAGACATCCCTTATATCGTCAAAACCATATTTCAAAACTCCAACCAAATCTGCATGTCCTGGACGAGGTTTTGTTACTCTAGGTAAACTTCTGTCTTTCCAATTTTCCCAATCTCTATTCCAGACAACCATTGATATTGGCACACCCAGGGTTTTACCACCCCTTACTCCACCTAAGATCTCAACAACATCCTTTTCTATTTTCATTCTATCACCACGACCATAACCTCTCTGCCTTCTTGAAAGACAAGAATTTATGTAATCCAAGTCAACAGGTATATTTGACGGAAAACCATAGACCACAGCAGATATCCCTTTACCGTGAGACTCGCCCGAGGTAAAATACCTTATCATTTCACTTTACCTCATAAGCTCCAATGTTCCTAAACTTCGCATATCTCATTTTCAAAAGCTGTTCATTTGAAAGTTTGAGCAGATACCCAATATCCTTTATTAGCTCTGCTTTCAAATTACTAAAAACTAAATCAGGATTTCTATGAGCACCCCCTAACGGTTCTTTTATTATCTTATCCACTACACCAAACTCTTTGCACCATCTTGCGGTGAGTTTTAACGCTTTTGCAGCCTCAGGCGCCTTAGATGCATCCTTCCAGAGGATAGAAGCACACCCTTCGGGAGATATTACGGAATATGTAGCATACTCAAGCATATAGATTCTATCCGCAACACCAATAGCTAAAGCTCCACCACTTCCTCCCTCTCCTATGACCACCGATATTATAGGGGTTTTAAGCCCAGATATCTCCATAAGGTTTCTAGCAATAGCTTCTCCTTGTCCTCTTTCTTCCGCTCCAACACCAGGGTAAGCACCAGCAGTGTCTATAAAGGTTATCACTGGTATTCTAAACCTCTCAGCAAGCTTCATAACCCTGATGGCCTTCCTATAACCCTCAGGATGAGGCATACCGAAATTTCTCCTTATCTTCTCTTCAACTGACTTGCCTTTCTCCTGACCAACTATACAAACAGAAATGTTATCAAGCTTGCCAAACCCAGCAATTATCGCCTTATCATCGCCAAAATATCTATCTCCAGCAAGCTCTATAAAATCAGTAAATATTGCACTAAGGTAGTCAACAAAAGTTGGCCTATTCGGATGCCTAGAAATCTCAACAATCTGCCACTCAGAAAGGTTAGAGTAAATCTTATTCTTTATATCCTCCAACTGCTTGTGTAAATTCCTTATCTCGGGTGAATCATCATTCAGCCCAAGAACTTGTTTCATCTCTTCTATCTTTTTCTCCATCTCAACTATAGGCATCTCAAAACTAAGCGGTTTTATGTTCTCCATTTACTTCTACCTCCGTTCTACTACTTTACTGAAAACCCTCTTATCATCAGCATATTGTCTCTATAGAACTTCACTAAAAACTTCTTAGCATCTTTATTAGCTTTAGCAAAATCTTGGAAATCAGAAAGTGTATATATCCTCTTACCGTTAATCTCCACAATTATATCTCCCTTCTGTAAGATTCCACTAAAAACACTATCCTCCTTCACTGTCACAACGACTACTCCATTACCATTCGGATTGCTAACAACTACTACCCCCCTATACTCATACTGATTCCCACGATAACCTTCCTCACCACTCTCAAACTTCTTCGCAAGTTCCTCTTCAGAAGGTCTCAAACCAACCTTAATACTAAACTCTAGGTATTTATTATCTCTAAAAACCCTAACTTTCGCCACTTCACCAGGAGACTTTGACGCTATCTTGTTAACCAAAGCATCACTAGAAGTAATTCTTTCTCCATCAACCTCAGTTATAACATCTCCTTGTTTTATACCTGCCTTGTCTGCAGGACTATTCGGCTCAACCATACTAACCAACACACCTAAATCTTCTGGTAATCCCATCTGCTTTCTAGTTTCACTATCAAGATTCAGCACCGTAACTCCCAAATACCCTCTCTCCACCCTACCTTTCTCAACCAACTGTTTCACCACCTTCTTAGCAGTATTTATAGGTATAGCAAAACCAATACCAATATTACCCCCAGTTCCCATCTGACTTGTAGAAACTATGAATGTATTTATTCCAATAACCTCACCAAAAAGATTAACAAGAGGTCCACCACTGTTCCCAGGATTTATCGGAGCATCAGTCTGAATATACTTTGAGAAAACAATACCTTGTATATCCCTGTTCACTGCACTTATAGTTCCAAATGTAAAGGTTCCATTAAGCCCAAATGGGTTACCTATCGCAATAGCAAAATCTCCCACCCTAACCTTATCAGAATCCCCCAGGGTCACTACAGGTAACTCCTCCTTTGGCTCAATCTTTAGAACTGCTATATCTGTCGCTTCATCATATCCCACAACCTTGGCCTTATATTCTTTACCAGACTTAAGAACTGTAACGATTATATCCTTTGCCATTTTGCCTCCAGGTCTTACAACGTGAAGGTTGCTAAGTATATAGCCATCCCTAGATATAATAAACCCTGAACCTAAACTTGGTATAGTGCGCTTATACTTTCTCTCTTTGAAAAAATCAGGAACATCAAAAAACTTCCTCAGAAACTCATCATCTCGGAAAAACTCATAGAACGGATCCCTATAGGTATACTCCACAACGCTCTCACTCTTTATGTTTACAACAGCAGGAGACACCTTCTCAGCAACATCATTCAACACTCTCTGAACTGAATAAGCATATCTATACTCCTCTGGAAGCTTGGAAAGATCAACACCACTACTACTAGCAAAAGAAACATTCCCTCTATCCTTAGTATAACTACAACTGCCTCCTAAAACACCAAACGAAAAAATGACACCAACTAAAAAACCAGTAAGAACTAAATTCAGGACAAACCAATTCAACATAAGCTTAGAGAAAAACCTTCTTACCTTCATATCTAAACCTCCCTACAGCAAGAAAAATGTCAAATATATTGTAAACTTTCCAAAACTCCATTTTCAAAAACACAGGAATGCTATCCAACAAATTCCAATTTCTACCAAGTGAACAATCAGGATTCCAAACTTCTGCTTACTTCTTTCGGTTCTAGATAGCGTTCGTCAGTTATGAAACTTAACTTCACACCAAGCTTCTTAGATGCTTACTAGGAAGAAAACTTACCTAGTCCCCGACAGGAAACTGCAAGAGAAAGAAGGAAAAACCACACCTAGCTGTGAATTTTAAACCTTATTGACTACCAGATATCCCTAAAAATTGAGAAATCTTCAAAATATTAGTTATAATAAACCTCAAAAAGGAGTCAACTATGAGCAAAAAGAAAGTGTTGATGCCCTACCTACTTACTGGTGGAGGACATTTGGGACCTGCTAAAGCTCTTAAGGAAGCATTAGAAACAGTATACCCTGACACATTTGAGTGCATTCTATTTGAAGGCTTCGGCGAAGAGAATAAAATTCTCAAATCTCTAATAGAAAGCGGATATACAGTAGTCTCCGCTAAAGCCTTGCTAGCGTATATAACCGTATACTATATAAGCATCTTACGCCCCGTAATGAGTATTGAACAAAACTTAATAAAAATGAGAACCATTAAAAGGTTTAGAAAGGCTCTGGAGGAGTATAACCCAGATCTTATAGTAAGTTTTCATCCTCTACTTAACGGTGTAATAAGACAAGCTGTGAAAGATTCTGGTAAAAACATACCAATATATGTGATGGTGTTAGATCCTTTCACTCCTCATCCCGCTTGGTTTCATTACCGTGATCTCAAGATGATAGTATATACGGACTACTTATACAACATTGCTGTAAAAAGATACAAGGTCCCTCCCGAGAATTTGGTAAAACTTCCCATGATCCTCAACCCAAAATACTCAAAGAAACTACCTCCTGAGGAGTTAAGGCAGATCAAGAGTAAACTAGGGTTTAACCCTGAAAACAACCTAGTGCTTATAGCAAGTGGCGGTGTAGCACTAAGAAATGCTGATAGTGTCGTAAGACATTTTCTACTCAACCAAAACGCTAAAGGAATAGACCTTGCAGTAGTCTGCGGAAGAGATAAAGATATGGAGGAGAGAGTAAGGAAAATAGTAAATGAACACAATAAATACAATTACAATGTCAAGGTATTCGGTTTTATAGACTTCATGTATGAGTTACAAAACATCGCTGATGTTATAATCACCAAAGCTGGAGCATCAGGAACTATGGAAGCACTAGTTCTAGAAAAACCAATCATAATATCAAGCTATATATGGGGACAAGAAACAGGAACTGTAAAATTCGTTGAAAGAGAGAAACTAGGACTACACATAGAGAATCCAAAAAAAGTTATATCAAAAACTATAGAACTTCTAAGAAACAGGGAGATGTATGAAACCTTCGTAAACAACATAAAAAAACATAATTTCAAAAACGGATATGAAGATCAGTCAAACTTTTTCTATTCCCTTTTCACTAAGTAGGAAGTAGCCAAACCTACACCTAGGGATTAAAACCAGTCTTACTCTTGTTTAGTTTACACTCTATACATTGACTAGAAGCTGTTGTTAGCAATATCCTTTTCAATAATTCTGGAACCAATAAACTCCAAAATTTAGCAATTAGGCACAGTTTTTCTTTTACTCTTTTCATCCCTATCAGGACTGTGTAAACACCCTTCCTAATAGGAGGCTTGGTATGAAGTGAATTTGCAACTGATAAACACTGTCTAGAAACAAAGGAGGTGGGTAAACAAAAAGTTGAATCTTATCTACTCATCTAATGGAAATTGGAATTTATTATTCCGGAGCATCTTTAGTGGAAACCCCTTGAATACAGAAATAACGGAGGAGTTTCACTCCCCCGTAAGTGAAGTCTCAAGGTGCAAATTCTCTACTTTTTTATCAGTATCATTCCACTTATTGGTTGAAGCACAACATCACCAGAAACTGAGCCAAAAGGTTTTGTCGTTGCAACTTTGTTATCTGCGAGTATCTGCCACTCTCCTTCTGGAAGAGTAAAAGTTGCAGAACTTACTTGATTTGCGTTAACTAGAACTACTATCTCCTTTCCCCCAGTTGTTGTGTCACCTGGTAGCACCCAACCAAGAGTTGGAGATATCTTCTCTTTAGCATTTATAAATTTTATTGCTTTAATATCTGCCTTTCTGAAGGGATCAAACTTTTTCCTTATTGCTATCAAGCCTTTGTAGTATTCTAGCAGTTCTCTGTTAGGCTCTAGTTTTAGTGCTTCGTCGTAATTTATCCAGTTAGTCTCATCATCTTTTTCGTAACTATCATGATCCACTGTATTGGGTTTTGCCTTACCACCAGGCCACATAACCTTCTTTGTCTTTCCACCGGGTAAAGCTACTTCCTTAAACCAATTACCCTTCTCATCTTGCTTAAAATCCTTAAGCCAAATACTTTTAGGATCAACAACCTTAGACCTAGCAAACTCTTGTCCTTGGTGTATCATTATTCCTCCCTGCACTGAGAATAGGAACAATCCAGCAAGTTTATTCTGGGCTAGCTGTTTAGGTGTAAGTTTTACAAACTCAGTTCTGTTGTTAACAACTTGATGTGGTTTGTAGTCACCGTTTCCTATTCTTATGAAATCTCCGAGAGTTTCGTTATCATGAGACTCAGCATAGTTTATGTTATGTCCTTTCTCGCAGAAATCGCCACCTACATTTGTCAAAAATCCTAGCACAAACTTTTTCATTTCGTCATTACTACCTTTGCCAAAAATAATCCCTGCTTGAGGACTGGAAGAAGCGGAAGCACTTCCTCTTATGAAGTTTCTTATTCTATCATTCCAAGCACCCATTCCCCTCTTTGAGAATCCGATCAAAGTATATCCACCTCCATCTCTAGGTTCACCTCTACCACCTCCCCAAGGCTCAGCTACAAGAATTATATCAGGATTTATCTTTTTCGTCTCCTTAATTACCTTCTCGTGAGTCTTCCAATCAATTATGGTAGCAAGGTCAAACCTAAACCCATCTATTTTGTAATCTATTACCCAGTACTTTACGCTGTCAACGACTAACCTGCTAGCCATTGGCTTAGCTGTATCAACATCGTTTCCACAGCCACTTCTCGCATCGTATCCGTGAAAGTCGTTCAAGAAGAAGTAGTATTTCTTACCAAGTCTTTTTAGAGGATTGTAGTCATACTGAGAGACATGGTTATACACAACATCAAGCAAAACAGCAATCTTTTCTTTGTGCAGTTCCTTAACAACATCTTTAAACTCATCAACCTGTTTTCCACCAAGTCCACTATACTTCCCAGGTGTTAGGTCACCAGATGAGTAATAGGACTCTGGAGCGAAGAAGCAAGACGTCATATACCCCCAGTGGTTCCTACTATGTGCATTCCAAGTGTTGACCACAGTACCTCCCTTCTCCGCACCAGCATGCTCAACCTGTTCTCCAAATGGTGGCTCATATGTACCAGACTCATGTATTGGCAAAAATTCAACAGCATTCACTCCTAACTCTTTAAGCCAAGTTATCCCTCCTATCACTCCCTTACCTCTATATATGAAACCTTTGTAAGTTCCTCTTATATTCTCAGGAACACCTGAAGATGGATGAGCAGTAAAGTCTCTGATATGGGACTCATATATTATCGCATCTTCTGCCTTAAGCCCAGTCCAAGTCGTTCCCTCCCAATTGTATTTAGTTGTGTCAACTATCACACTCATACCTTTTTGTTTGTAAGAATTTTCAACAGCAACAGCCTTAGAGTATGGGTCAAAAACAATTAGGTCAGGATCAAAGGCCTCTGTAAAGTGTTTAGGACCTTCCGCTCTGTAACCATAGTATTTGCCCCATAAAACACCAGGAACCTTTGCTTCCCAAACATAGTTCTCATCGCATGTCATTTCGTATTCCTTTTTATTCTTCATCTCAATAGGATCATCAGCTATAACGAGAATAACTTTCTTCGCTCTGGGTACAAAAACTCTAAAAACATTCATGTTGCCCTCTATAGTATGTCCTAGAGGCTTGTCTGAATAAAACTTATACAACATTTTTTCATAGTTAATAAATCTCTTGTTCTTGAAAGTAAGATCATCACTTGTTGATATGGCCCATACCTCGTCTATAGTCACAGGATCCTCAAGAGTGATTCTTATTTCCTTCTTCTTAATATGTTTCACTTCTTTTACCCTCAAGATCTTGTTAGTATCAGAATCAGACCTTACTACAAACATATTAGGCTTGAATTCAAATCCTTCAGGTGGGGTATACTTAAGAACTACATTTAAGTTTGTCTCGTCTATAGCAGAAACCACAGCTATCTGCAGTTTATATTCCTTCTCCTTAGCCTCAACAGAAGGCTTCTCTTCAGAAGGTGGTACACAACTATAGGTAACCAAAATGCTTAAAAATGAAACAACTAGAAAAATAGTAATCTTTTCCTTTTTCATAATTCCCTCCTACTTCACCGTTTATTTTGAATCAACAAAATGCGATATTCAATAAAATTAACAAGGCCAATAAATCCAAAATCTGAAAATCCTGTGTAATTATAAAATGATTCCACATTGAAACTCTCTTTTCTTTCCTGCTTTAAAAGCATACTATGCAAATTATACCAAAATGTCTTGGTTTTCCAAACTTTTAACGGCATAAAATGATGTATTAGTAAATCTCAAAAGCATCATAGCTCTTTTCTAAAGGGCTTTCGGAACATATGAGTGTAATTCTTTCATCTTTACAAACAGAAATTAATATCACTTTACCAACATATTTTAGTGCGAAAAAATGCATTACTAGAGGTTCCGGAAAAAATACCTTCATCTTGACATTAAGATCATTTATAATTCAAAAAAGAGCTGGAGTTATGAGGTAGGAGTGAATACCAAAGTATTTTTCAATTTGAACGGGTTTTAGCTCCCTTTTGAGGGATTTAAAAGACACAAAGGTAGTTTGATGTTGAATGAAAGTTGAATGAAAAAAGTTTTAACTCTCTTTAAGGAGCTTAAAGCAATTGTAGAGTCTAGGTGTATAGGAGAGTGATTTGTTGAATGAAAATTTAACAATGTTTATAATATTACCGATAATAGAATAGCGAAGAGGTGAGATATGGTTGTAAGAGGAATCGGTGGTCCAGAACCAATAAAACCCAGCAAACCTTCCGATAAACCCGAGAAAGTCAGAACCAACCTAAACAACATAGGAAAAGACGAAGTTTCAATCTCCGAGGACGCAAAACAAATTCTTCAGAAAAAGCAAGCAGAAGAAATAGCACTATCAACTATTAAAAACATTCCTGAGATAAGAGAATCCGCAGTTGAGAGAGGCAGAAGATTTATAGAGTCTGGCGAATACAAGAGTGAAAAAGCTATAGAAAAAGTATCCGAAAAGATAGGAGAAGAGATTGTAGCATCTCTTCTTGTGAGAGAAGAAGATAAATCCTAACCCTTCACACTTATTATAGGTCTTAGCTTTGCTACCTTTGCTGACAATCCCGAATAACTAACTGACTCTACAACCTCATCAATGTCCTTATAAGCCTGGGGAGCTTCTTCTGAAATACCAGCTTTTGACGCAGACATTACTATTATCCCTTTACTTTCAAGTTGCTTCATAATTTTCTCATAAGGAAAAGTCTTTTTAGCCTGATTTCTTGAGAGAGATCTACCTGCACCATGCACAGTTGAACCAAAGGTTTTGAGCATAGCACTTGTTGTCCCCACAAGAATATAGGAGGAGGAACCCATAGATCCACCAACTATCACTGGTTGTCCTACACTAATGTATTTTTCAGGTATCCCTATCGTGCTTGGACCAAAGCCCCTCGTGCTTCCCTTTCTGTGAACGTATACTTTGATACTCTTACCATCAGGAGTGGTATGTATTTCTTCCTTTACAGTGTTGTGTCCTATGTCATAAAGAAGAGGCATGGATACATCCTTAAACATTTTCTTAAAAGTCTGTCTCACGAGATAGGTCAATACCTGTCTATTAGCAAAGGCATAATTTATCGCACATTTTGCTGCACCGAAATACATTTTCCCCTCTTTTGAATCTATCGGAGCACAAACTAATTCCTTCTCCTTGATAGGAATCTTGTATTTCTCAACAGCCGAAGAAAATGTCTTTATGAAATCCGTATTTATCTGATGTCCAAGGCCTCTGGAACCACAGTGAATAGTCACAACAACTTGCCCCCTAAACAACCCAAAAATTTCACCTATTCTTCTATTGTATATCTCATCAACCACCTGAACCTCCAAGTAGTGATTTCCAGAACCTAGAGTTCCTAATTGACCCTTTTCCCTCTCAATTGCTTCATCACTGACATATTCTGGAATAGCACCTTCAACTGTTCCATTTTCCTCAGTATTCTCAACATCCTCCTCCTCAGCATAACCATGCTCAAGACACCACTTTACCCCCTCCGTAAGAACCTTAACAACCTCTTTCCTCGGAAGTTTTATCTCACCATCCCTGCCAAGCCCGGCAGGTATATTCTCAAAAAGCCTCTTGGCTAACTCCTCTATATCCCTTCTCGTAAGACTCTCATACCTAAGGTTTGTCTTTATAGTTCTAACACCACAGTTTATGTCAAAACCTACTCCTCCTACACTAAAAACACCACTCTCGTCAAATCCCGCAACCGATCCTATAGGAAAGCCATACCCCCAGTGAGAGTCAGGCAAAATAATAACATCACCAACAATTCCCGGAAGACACGCTACATTAGTAGCTTGACTAAGCACAGCCTCATCCATTGACTCCAAGATCTGCCTTGAACAAAAAAATCTTACATCAGCATTCATGTTTCCCCTTTTTCTGTAAACCCACTCAGACTCACTAACTCTCTCCAATAAGCTTAAATTCATCCTAAACCTCCAATAGCATTAAATAATTTACCTAACCAACACTATTGCGTCAAGAGAAAAACCCTAAAAGTCTATCAACCAAAAACACCACTAAAATAAAACTTTTAAGGACAAAACCACAAAAGAAGAAGCCTTTGAACAACTTCCAATGCTACTTTACATTCGCATTCTGATCACTTTACATTCAATTTACACACAATGTTTAGGATTTTATAAAACTTATAGGAGGTATGCATATGAAAGCCTTTAAACTATTGATAGCTACTTTAGTTGTAGCCTTTTCCACAACTGCTATAGCTCAAGAAAAGAGTATAACCGTAAAAGGCTCGGATACTATGGTTATACTCGGACAGAGATGGGCTGAAATATATATGAAGAACAACAAGGGTATCACAATTCAAGTCACAGGAGGTGGGTCCGGAACCGGTATAGCAGCCCTAATCAACAAAACAACAGATCTTGCAAATTCCTCCAGACCTGTCAAGGATAAAGAAAAAGAACAGATAGAAAAAGAAGGAGGCAAATTAATTGAGATTCCTGTCGCTCTTGACGGCATAACGATATATGTTAATAGTGCAAATCCATTGAAAGAAATTGATATGGAGACTCTGAAGGATATCTTTACAGGGAAAATATCCAATTGGTCTGAACTTGGATGGGAGAATAAAACCATAAAGATATACTCAAGAGAAAATAACTCTGGAACCTATATGTACTTTAAAGAACATGTGCTTAATAACGAGGAATTTTCAGTATACGCTCAACATATGCCTGGGACAGCATCAGTGCTTAATGCTGTGAAAAAAGATAAATACGGTATCGGCTACGGTGGTATCGGATACCTCAAGGGAGCTAAAGCTCTAAATGTTTCAAAGAAAAAAGGAAGTGAAGCATTTGCACCAAGTATGGAGAACGTATTAAAAGGAACATACCCAATATCAAGATACCTTTTCATCTACCTCACTCAAGATACTTTGAACAGACCAGAAGTAAAGAAATACATCTCTTGGATTCTCTCCAAAGACGGACAGAAGATTGTAGAAGAAGTAGGCTTCTACCCACTACCTAAAAAGGAGTTAGACAAAATTAGAAAATCTCTAGGTCTTTAACAACAAAAGGGGGGTTTACTTTTGAAAACCCAAGTTTATCACTACCCCCCTCATGTCTTACAAAGTAAAGATACCGTTTTCGCTAACTTATCAGGTATCTCAACAGGACTCATATGTCCAGCTCCGGAAAGTATGTATACCGGTTTCTTGAAAAGCTGGGAAAACTTATACTGAACCTGCAATGGCACAACCTTATCCTCAGCAGTCCACACTATATCTACCTCAGGCAGTTCACTCCTCTCTATATCCTCAACAAAAACATCAAACAGGTTCTTAGTAATCCTTAATGCACACCTCTTATTCCTAAACGACTCAAAGTGGGAAGAAGTATACTCTGATAAATACTTTGAAATATTCTCTTTTATCTCCTCAGACAGAGGGAAAAGAAATAGCAATTCCTTGAAGTAGAACTTTATGAAAAACGGTATCGTGAAAAATCCTATTAAGGATCTAATAGGCTTGTATAACATCACCTTCATAAGAGTAGGAAGTGATCTCCAAAACTCGTATGAACCTATTGAGTTAACAATTATAACTTTCTTAACCAGAGTTTTTGAAAAACCGGCTAACCTATTAGCCAAAAACAATGAGATTTTACCACCTAGAGAATGACCAACAATAACGATATTCCTAACTCCTAGAGACATAGCAAACTTCGCAAGAATTGAGACATTCTCACTAGTATCAAACTTAAGCCTAAGTGATCTAGAACTACCCCCATGCCCGAGCAGGTCAACTGCTATCACCCTAAATTCCTTGTTATCCAAAAATTGGATCATCGGTATCCAACTCTCTTTTGAGGAAAGCCATCCATGGATTAAGAATAAAACATTCTCACCTTCACCTACCTCAAAGTAGGATATATACCTATCATCATTTATTTTGAAAATTCTATTTTCAAACATATCAGCCTTAGCCAAATCCTCCCTAAACCTTACTTCTCACCTTCTCTCTGACCTCTATTTTTATAGGAACCCCACCAAAGTCAAATATTTCCACTATCTTTCTTTTTAGAAAGTTCTCAAAGTGTTTCTTAAAGTGTTCTCTTTTATTAACAAATACCACAAATGTCGGCGGACCAACTTCTACCTGAGTAATGTAGTATATCCTTAGCTTAGTAGATACTTCACCGCTGAAAAACTGAGGGATAACCTCCCTAAGCTTCCTATTTACAACACCTGTTGAGATCCTTTTCATAGACTTTCTAAAAACATCAAAAGCTTGACTAAGCAATAAATCAATATTGTATCTCTCCTTGGCAGAAGTCAAAATAACTGGTACACCTTTAACATTCTCAAAAGTTCTTGAAATAAAGTCCACAAATGCAGAGTGATACCTTCCCATTTCAACTTTATCACTAAGTTTATCTTTCCCAACAACTAGATCCATCTTATTCACCGCTATCACAAATGGCTTATAATTCTCAACTACTATCCTCAAAACTTTCTTATCTTGTTTTGTAACACCTTCTTTACCATCTATAACCACAATCACAACATCTGCGTTCCTTATAGCATTTTCTGTCCTCTCAATACCAAACTTCTCAATAGGTTCCAGCTTGAAAATACTTCTTCTAAACCCTGCAGTATCCGTAAGTCTCACTAAAGCATTATCCTTTTCAACAAAATCATCAACACTATCCCTCGTAGTCCCAGGCTTGTCATCTACCATCACTCTCTCATTTCCAACAAGCTCATTCATAATTGTAGACTTGCCCACATTTATCCTACCTACTATAGCAACCTTAACCTCAGTCCTAGAGTCTCTTTCAAACATTCCCTCACTAGTCTCAAGTATAAACATTCTCACACTCTCAACCAGCTCATCAAAACCGTATTTAGTCTTAGATGAAACAAAGAAAATGTTTTTAAAACCTAACTTGTATACATCATCAGAAACCATAATCCTCTGATGTACCGTATCAACCTTAGTTACAACCAACTTTACCTTATCGTAATACTTTCTAAGCAAGCTAGCAAGCTCATAATCAAGGAATGTCACATTGTTAAACTCAACCGTAAAGAGTATCAGCGAGGACTCTTCCACTGCTTTTTCAAGAAGATGCTTAACTCTAAGCGTCAGCCTATGCGGTATTTCAGAAAAACCACTTTTCTCTGTCATATATCCACCCGTATCCTGAAGAATAAACCTTACCCCATCAAGCTCAACAATCTCTCGGTTTATATCAATAGTAGTTCCAGGTTTGTCATAAACTATTGCTTTGCCCCTACCAACAAAAGTATTAAAAAGTGAAGATTTACCAGTATTTGGTTTACCAACTATTGAGACAATCTTTAGCTTCATAGCTTGACTTTAACACACCCCAAAGCACAGAAAGGTTCCGAAATAATACTATCCTTCCTCATTACTATAAGGTTATTAAGTGCATTCTCAACCTTGAGAATAAAAGAAACATTCTTTACTACTTCCCACTCCAACTCAACAGAAACTCCAAGATAAGGAGCTATGTCTTCTTGCCCAAATTCACTTCTTTTAGCAGTTTCTCCTACCATTCCCAAAGAAAAACTAAAATTACCTAACAACAGCTTAGCATTAGCTTCCAAGGAATGTAATGAGGTATAAGGTAGAAACGGAACAAAAAGAGAAAACACATATATCCCCTCAAAATTTAACCAATCAAGAGAAATAACATCCACTTCTACCTTTGAATACACTTCGCTAGCATTTGTAACTTCAACAAAGTAGATATCACCTTCATACCTATCATATACCTTAGTCAGGTAGTATGAATAACCACCAGAAAGACTAAAGGAATTATTACCCCAAAAGAACAACTTAGAACTTAGCTCAACCCCCATTACTGAGTCTCCCGGCAAAACACGATTAACAAGATTTAATCCCCTGCTTAAGAACTTTGAACCAAATTTTTCATAGTCCTTGAATACGGAGAAATAAACAATAAAATTTTCACCAGGCTTATAACCCAAATCTAACCTCAAAACCCACTCCATAGGAAGGAAGGTATCAGGTATAATACCTCCCTCAGTCCCCAAAAACCAAGTATTTGCATATATCGGAAATGCAAAAGAGAATGAAACCTTCCCATTCACACCGCTTACAATCTCTTCCCTGTCAGTAAATTCCAAAACCTTCGCTCCTATCTCAAAATCCACACCAAAGAAATTAAATCTCTCCAGGCCATACCTGTAACCTACAGCAAGAAGTAGATCATTAACAGATGTGTGTAAAGACAGAAAATCTCTTCTCCTTACCACATCGTAGTGATGATCTAAAACAATACGGGCATCTAGATTTGAATCTCTATCAATTTTGTATCTCAGCTCAGAATCAAAACTTATGTTTCTATTCTTCTCGTCCAGGTAAGTTGGATTGTTCCAAAGGCCCCTAAACTCCTCAAAAAACTCAACTACAGTGCTCCAAAAAATGTAAGAGGATGAAATACTTACAGAAACACTTGCAAGGTCAGTATCCTTAGATGTGTTTCTCAAAATAGTAGGAACATTGTAGTAAAACACTACATCAGGTCTTTTGAACCTATTGTACTTTATCACCGTGCTGAGACTAATAGGGTCAACAGGAATCTGACTCAGTCCTATTATTGAAAAACTTAAGATGTCATTGATTCCATAAGAGAAGAGAGAGATTATCTTTGATCTTATTCCCTCAGACAGCTCCTTTTTAGCTTCTTTCTCCAAAAGTTCCACGCTCTTTATACTTGGAGCTTCATACAGATCCCTCCTATCCTCTCTGGAAGGAACAACAATATCCCTCTTTTCTATAACCGGAGGAGTAGCACCTTCAACAAAAAACTCTGTTTGAGGCAAAACTACACCATTAGTGTTCGTTTCTGTAGCAACAGCAGAATTCACAACCAGTAGATACAAAAAAATAAGTACTACTCCTAGACCTCCCCTCCCCACAAAAAACTCCATACTAAACCAAAAATACCCTTATTCCACTAATTTATTCTACCAATCAGAGCTTAAAACCAAATCCAAGAAAACCAACTATTTCTCCTGAAAAGTCATATCCTACGTTTAGCTCAAATGGTTCTATGTAGACATCTATTCCCGCTATCAAATGATAACCGAAGCTTTCTAAATCTGTTTCCAGATCAGCTTCAAAGTAGGCAGATACAGGTATACCTGTAAAGCTTTCAAACGAAACTACAGGCGCAACTATACCAGTAAGAAGAACTTTGGGGAAAACCGGAACTGCAATATTAATCTCTATAGAGAATATCTCCTTTACCAGAGAGAGCTCGGTATGGTATTCAAAACCGAATGTGAAATTCGTAAACTCCCCTGAGTAATAACCTAGACTTAGTGCCAAGATATTATACTCAAGAATCGCCAGCTCCCCCAAGTCGTACCTTGGCATTAGCCAAGCTCCATGCCAATGAAACTCTCCATTTTCCACCGAAAACTCGGAGAAACACAAAGTCAAATCAAAATTAGGTAATACACCAAAACTCCCACCTAACTCTCCACTAAAGCTAGAAAAATCTGTAGGAACGTGCAATGCTACATCTAAATCTATACCTTCTGAAATCTCCTGCATAGCACCAAAAGACCCAGCAACAGCTAAATTTCCGAAAAACAACATCAGTATCCAAATACAAGCTACTCTTTTCACACCCATATCAAAACCTCCTTTCTCATCAAAGCAATTATAAATGAAGGACTTACACAAAATCAATAAAATTCGTATGTTACTATTCAGCCAGAGTAATTCCTTTTGCAGATCCTATTTCCTTGACCTTAAACTTGTTCAGCTCAACACTAAGTGTTTTAATACTGTTAACTATTATAGGTAATTTCTCACTTGCTCTACCCAATATATCCACTGCATTAGTCATTACACTATATACTTTCCCGAAACTCTCATTCAGACTGTTCGTCGCATCATTTACTTCATATACAGCCTTTACTATTTCCTCCATTCCACTCTTACCCTCTACCATTGCTACTTTTATACTCTCGCTATAACTTGCAAGATTACTTATCACTCCCATAACCACCTTATTTGTCTTTTCTACTTCAATCATACTGGCATTTATCTCACTCACGAACACACTTACCTCCTTAACCCCCTCTGCTATCCTAACAAACCTTTCCCCATTTTCTTCTACGCCTTCCATACCTTCCTTAACCTTGGTTATCACATCTCTAACCATTCTCTCAATCTCCACAGCTCTCCTCCTACTATCTTCCGCCAAATTTCCCATCTCCTCTGCTACAACTGCAAAACCTCTTCCAGCTTCACCCGCATGCGCTGCCTCTATCCCAGCATTCATTGACAAAACCTCTATTTTACTACTTATCCCCTTTATCACATCTACCACCTCTAACACATTCTTCAAAAACATATCCACATCCCTTACCTCCTCAACATTTTTTCTAACAATCGCACTACTTCTCAGCGCCTCATCACGAAGAGACAAAAGCACCTCATTCACCTTCCCCACTCTCTTCCCTATGTTATTCACAGTCATTATCGTCTCCTCAACCATACCACTCATCTCCTCTATCATTGAGTATTGCCTCTCAATATTACTCCTTATACCTTCAAAAGACCGTAACATCTCCTCAACAATTGTCCCAATCTCACTAGACATAGCACTAATCTCTTCCATCATCTGTCTTACTTCTCCTTGCTCTGCTACAATCTCCTTTATTCTCACTACCTCATCTCCAAGCTCAGATAAAAACCGCATATTCTCCTCAGCATCCTTAAACGTCCCCTTACTCCTTCTAACAATATCTTCAACAGTAGAAAGAAATTCGTTTATGTTTTCAGCAACCTCTCTAACCTCCCTTACACCTACCTCCATTTCAATTCTATACGAGAGATCTCCTCCACTCCTCCCAAGCTCGGCCATCTTCTCACTTAAAGCCCTTATCCTCCCAATAACACGGTTGGTGAAAAATAGCACTAGGATAAACAACACTAGAACAATAGGTAAAGATACAAGTATTGACATCTCAACAATACCTATGGGTAATATATACCTCAAAGGTACCTCAATAACACCATTGAAAATAAATTGCCCATAATCGTGAACTATCAAAAACTCCATAAACCCACCCTTTACTCCACCTACAATGTCAAAGCTTTTATTCTTAACTTTCCTAATCAAATCACCATACACCTCCTCTGGCTTTATACCTACTTCATCAACTTCGTTTATGATTTCAAAAAAATTGGTTCTTAAATCTCCATTCTTCGGTGAAATTGCACCGTAAAAATCAATCTTCGCCTCCTTAAGTATACTTCTTAGCCAAACCCTGTTATATATCTCCGGATACACCCTACATCCAATTACTCCCTTTCTAAGTTTGAAAAGGTAAGTGCCACTAGAGCGTTCATAGTCTATATAGACATCTTCCTCTCCCACTCTCAGATTCAGCTTCTTAAGAAACTCTATAAACTTACTGTCCTGAAAGGAAGGGTCTCTTGAGTGAACAACACTACCATCCCAATAAAAAACCCCAGCAACAAACTCACTAAACTCCTCTGGACTTTTAGTCTGCCATATATCGTAATCCTCCGCAAAGCCTATAAGAGATGGCTCAATAACATCCACAAAGTTTTCATACTCGTCTAAATTCTCACTTATAATCTTCTCACCATACTCCCTAATGGCTAGAACCTCATAATCGTAGTAGTCCTCCTTGAACCCCTTGTTTATAACCTTAAGAGTGTTTATAATCCTAGTTTGGATTAGGGAATATAGAAAATCTAGAACAAAATATGTAACTACAAAAGATATAGATAGAACAACTAACGATACAGCAAGACTACTTTTAAAGGCAAAACCTATCTTGGGCTTTCTCATACTCACCCCCAACTACCAAAGTTACAATTATTATACTCATACCATACACTTAATTTCTATTGAATACAGTAATACTCTCTAACGAACATCTCTACGCACTAGACCTCCTAGGCATTCTTTGAGAAATCGTTCAACTAGTTCCAAAAAGGATGCAAGAGAAAAACCTTCCAGCTTCAAACTCTAATTCTACGAAATTCTGCAAGAAGGTAACTCTTAACTTCTCCAACAAGACAAAAATAGTTGAGAAAGTCACAATCACCTCTGACAGAATACTAAACTTCCAAGGCCAAGAAATGTCACTAACTTACTATCCTATACACTTTGAAAGATTGTTCCTTACCCTTAAGGACTACGGGTGGAAGTTCTTGGTAGTCAAAATTTTTACTAGATGCTTCAACTATGTCCTTTGAAGCTACTATTTCCATAGGCTTTGCTATGGAGCATAATCTAGAGCAAGTATTAACAGCATCGCCTATACAGGCAAAATCCATTCTAAATTCTGAGCCAACGTTCCCCACAACTACATCCCCTATGTGCACTCCTATCCCAACCTCAAACACTGGCAACCCTTTCTTTTTCCTCTCTTCATTTAAACCTTGAATAGATTTTATTATTTCAATCGCTACTTTTATTGCAGTATCCGCTCTTTTCTCACCACCAAAGTGTGCCATTATCTGATCACCTACAATGTCATCTATATCTCCCTTGTATTTCCTCACTACTTTTGATTGAACATCTAAATAAGTGTTAAGAACATCAACAACCACTTCTGGTGGATTTTTCTCAGAGAACGAAGTAAAACCTCTTACATCACTAAAGAGAAACGCTAGATTCTTTCTGCCAACCTTGCCAAGAGCCAGAGCTTTATCCTTCTTGTCTTTTATCATACTCACAGTACTTCTAGAAACAAACTTTTCTAGATGGTATCTAGATACTATTTCATCAAGCATATAGTTGAAAACATCAGCAAGTCTCCCTATTTCGTCATTGGACCTTATCTCTACCTTTGCAGATAAATTTCCTTCACTTACTTCCATACCCCATTTTTCAAGCTTCTTCACATTCTCAACATATACCTTTGACACTAGAAATATAAAAAGTATGCTTAGAAGATATACACCCAAAAAGATAATAACCAGATTTCCAAGATTTTTGTTTATCTCTTCCGACAGTTTAGTTATATTGAAGACCACAATGTTAGAACCTATAAATCTACTTTTCTCACCGTACTCTCTGATCCTAAGAAAGTTCTTGAATATTCTGTCATAAGCATTCTTAACCAAAGTCAAATTTTGTTCACTTATTCCTCTCTCTATCTTTTTCTTCTCACCAACTAGCCACTTCTCATTTAATAAGTGTCTATCACCTTTGGAAACTACGAGATTGTCCGTATCCGCAAGATATCTATAAAGGTCCAAAAACAGATAGTCAACATCCTTATAGCCTTCACTATTCCTCAGAAAGTCCTTATACTTATTCACCATCACTTTACATATCTCTTCTCTCTCTTGTCCGCTTACTCCAACTTCATAGATCTTTTTGTAAATTTTGTCAAAGTCTTGGTTCACACTAACTAAAAGCCCAGAGTTCTGCTGTATCTGCAGTGCTATCACTCTACATTCGTATATATTCGTCTTTCCTTGGAAGATGTTAGTTACAACTACACTTGCAACCCTGCTTCTTCCCTCTGCCAGTAAGGAATTTATCAATTTTCTTGAAATAACTCTATCTCCCTTAGAGAGCACCACTTTCCCACTTCTGTCAACTAGAATTACTTCCAAAACATCTTCATTTAAGTTCATAAAGTTTTCAATGTTTGACTCCACAAAACGCCTTTGGCTTTCAATATCAAGTTTAGAGCGATCAAGACTCTTCTCCAAAAGAATCTCCGAAACGTTACCTACCACCTTGCTAAGGTTGTCTACACTTCTCATCTTTTCGTTTAGAAGCAGAGAATATTGGTAGAAATAAGTTATAAGTAAGAAGATTCCTAGACACACAAGAAATATCAAACTAAACCCTAAGATTAACTTAGCTCTTATACCAAATATTACCCTCCTACCATAGTTGCCAACTACCTTGTCAATAATCTTAAATTTTTTTAACATCCCCGTAATCCCCACCTTGCTTTTTTCAAACTAAAGTATACTTTCTAGAAATAGGTTTTTCAACTCCAGATTTCCTAATCTAGTACACCACTTTCCTTTTCCCTTTTATTCACAGGACAAAATAAGATTATACCTCACCCAAATCAACAAAGGTCTCAATAAATTCCAAAACTTAACAATTAGGCATAGTTTTTCTCTTACTTTTCTTGAAGTCCTATTGCGACTAAATAAACACTGGAGGTTATTGTTACAGTATTTATACTTTTGATTTAGGTTATATTTATAATGATAGAGGCTTTATGGAAAAGGTGGACAAGTTTAAAGAAGTGGAAGGCACTATTATTGAAGACCCTATATTTATCTCAAAAGTGCTTATGGAAGCTGGACACGAGTGCTATGCGGTAGGTGGAATAGTGAGAGATCTAGTTTTATACAAAAGGATTCCTGAAGAATCGGATTGGGATTTTGCTACCTCCGCTACACCAAGGGAAGTTATCAAAGCTTTCTCAAAGAGGGGAATAAAAGTAGCACCAACAGGTATAAAACATGGCACTGTCTCAGTAATATACAAAGGTAAGGAGTATCAAATAACAACTTACAGGGTAGATAAGGATTATTCGGACTTTAGACATCCTTCGGAAGTTGTATTTGCGAAGAGTATAAAGGAGGATCTGGCTAGAAGAGACTTCACTATAAATGCAATGGCTTTAAATCTTGTGACTGGAGAATTTGTTGACGAATTTGGGGGACTTGAAGACATTAAAAACGGCATAATAAGGTGTGTAGGGGATCCTATAGTAAGATTTAGAGAAGATGCTCTTAGGATGCTTAGGGCTTGTAGGTTTGCATCAAAGCTTCATTTTAGAATAGATGACTTGACCCTAGAAGCAATTCGTGAAAACGCAGAAAACATAACAAAAATCTCCGCTGAAAGAATAAGAGATGAGATAATAAAAATGATGCTATCACGAAAACCTTCAATAGGGATAGAGTATATGAGAAAAACGGGACTTTTAAGGTATATACTACCCGAACTACAAGATTGCTATGGGGTATCTCAGAACATTTATCACAAGTATGATGTTTACTATCACTCACTTATAACAGCTGATACCGTGTCCTTTCTTGCTGAAAAAATCAATGATACCAAGAGAATGTATAGGTTAAAACTTGCAGGATTACTTCACGACATAGCCAAACCTATTACAAAGCAGGAGGTATCAGAAAATGGTGTTGATCTCTCAACTTTCTATAACCATGAGGTTATCGGCGCAGGGATTGCCAAAAAGATCCTCAGGAGACTCAGATTTAGCAATGAGGATATAGACTACATAGTAAGATTGGTCAGACACCATATGTTTTATTACACGGACGAATGGACTGATAGCGCAGTGAGAAGATTTATGAGAAATGTAGGGCTTGACTTAATAGAGGACCTTTTTATACTCAGGGAAGCAGACAGAATAGGTAGCGGTAAGAGGGTTGCTGGTAGCACTTCAATCCAGAAACTTAAAGAGAGAATACTAAGGATAATTGAAGAAGAAAACGCAATCACCGTTAAGGATCTAAGAGTCAACGGATACGATATAATGGAAACTCTCAATATTCCTCAGGGGCCTATGGTTGGTAAAATCCTCAACACTTTGCTCCAAATCGTTCTAGAAGACCCAACTAAGAACAAGAAAGAAATCTTACTAGATATGGCTAAGAAAATATATGAAGAAGAAACAACAAAACCAAACTCCATAACACCTGACAAAAGTCTTGCAGTAGCCGTCAAAACCGACGATCCTACTAAAAACACTTAACAGAATCTAAAAGTGATCTACCACCCTTAGTAACGAATAAATAGAAGTTAGCTTCAACACTAGATCCAAGTTTTGGAGTATAAACTTATGGCAAGAACCCTGTGTTTCTCCTTCATATTTACCTTTCTGATAGACAGTTACATATTTCCGCAGATCTTGAGCTTTTTCAATACCCCAGAGTTTGGAGATAAGCTAAAAGACATAATTATAGCCTACATCAACTACTCACAGGAAAGTATTTCAATTAGTGCTTACTCATTTGACGATCCAGACATAGCAAACGCTCTTTTAAACGCTGGTCAACGAGGAGTGAAAATTAGAATGGTCATTGATAGCGATAACTGGAATTCACTAATTGACATTCTTGACTCCCACCAAAATATAGAAATATTCAATGACCTAAAACTTAAGGGGAAAAAAGCAAACGCACGACAGCATCATAGTAAATTCATTGTTATAGACTATGGCTCTATAACCTCACCTGTAAGAAACACCATCATAACAGGTTCTTTCAACTTCACAGTAAATAGTAGCCTTATGCAGTATAACAACATCATCGTTGTAGAAAATAACATAGATGTAGCCAACATGTACATTCAAGAATTTAACGAAGAATGGGGAAGTAGTAGCTTTCAGTTTAATCCTGAAGCAAGTAGATTCGGCAAACAGAAAACAGATCCCCCTCCATACCTACACTCATCAGGAAACATAGAAGTCTACTTCTCATACTCACCGGAAAACAAGATAAAAGATAGAATTATACAACTGCTCTCAAGTGCTACTAATATCTTTTTCTGCATTTACTCATTTTCAACCAACTCAGAGATATTCGGAACAGTTTACGAACTTACCGACATTAAGGATATCTTTGGCGTCTTTGATGAAAGTCAGACTGGACAGTTTTCAGCATTCCACTACTTAATAGATAAGAAGCCCGAAAATTTTGTAGTTGATAGCGAACACAAAATTCTACACAACAAATACATCATACTAAACTATGATGAGAACCATCCCGAAAACGCAATAGTCATAACCGGCTCCTATAACTTTTCCAGAAACGCCGAAGAAAACAACGAAGAAAATGTAATAATAATAAAAAATTCTCCCGAAATAGCCAAAAAATTTATGAAAGATTTCCTATACCACTTCACTAGAAGCGGAAAGACTATTCCTACTCTATCAATCCCCTCATTTCTCAAAACAAACATAGTTTGTCTGCAAAACTCAACCAACACCCTATTAGGTAAGAACTTACATAAGATCGTATCCATATTTATCTCAAACGAATCAGTATATCTGCCAGTCACTATAGTATCAAATCTGACAAACAGAATAGTTTTTTCTGTTCCACAAGTAGATGGAAACTTCAGTGTGATATCACTGCTCATAAATGGAGAAACAGAAGTAACACCAGTAAACCTGACTATTCTTCCAAGATCAAAACAATTTTTACTTGTAAACAAAGGAAAAAACTTCATAAGAATAGATGAACCCGTTGAAATAAGACTCTATTCTCATGAAGCTCTATCAACACCATACGTGAAGATACAAGCGGATAATAAGACAAAATTTGTTCTCCTAAAAGACGAAGGAGAATGTTATTCATCTACCATATTCCTAGATACCTTTTTGGAAAAAGTGAGCAATAATACGCCAATAGTGTTTAGCTACAGTAACATATCTTTGACAAACTACGTTGTCTTACCTTCGTTCTCTTACATAATAATCAAACCTAGAAAAGTTTACAGGAATTCATATTCAAGCATTAAAGTAGAGGTTAGATCTGTGTTTGATAGAAGGATTAGAATTTCTGCAGATGGCAACATACCATTAGTTATCTCTGAAGACGGAACTGTATCATTTTTTGTCAAAAACGAGGAAAAGGTAAAAATTTTCCTTAGCATAGAGGATGAACTTGGTAACTCATCTTCAGAGTATATTGAACTTGAAACCTACGGATCTGACAATATAGTGGTATATCCAACCGTTGTAAACAAAGGTGAGAAGATATTCGTAGATGGCGAATTTGAAAAAGTTGAGATATTCAACAAAACTTATGATATCGTTAGCTTCTCCTCTGGAGAAGATGAAATCGGAAGAAGGTATATAGTCCCTACGGTGTCTAAACCCTCAGAACTACTTTTCTTAATTTTTCATGCCAACAACAAGAAAATCATCAGAAAGGTTATAGTAAGATAGTAGTGTTTTCACTTCGTCAAATTCTCTACAAACACCATTGTTGATTTTATACTTTCAACTATGGATTTTACGGAGTTTTCCACCGAATTACTAGCAACCAGTATATCGTCAGAGTACTTTCTCAGTTTCTTGTAATTTAGAAGAATATCCTCCCCCCTTTTACTTATCTCCATTGAAAACTCTGGAATCATAAACATCATCTTATCTATTTCCTCTATCCCCTTTCTAATGTTCTCCGCTGTGGTTGAGAGATTTTCAAACTTTTCAAGAATCATAGAAATACCCTTTGATATATTCTTTAAACCAGTTTCCATCTCTACAAAAGACATGACTAGAGTTTTCACCATATGTTCGCTAAACTCCGCTTTAGAATCAAGCTCGGTTATTAACCGTTTTGTCGTTTCAACATTTGAGTATATCAGGTCAGAAAACTTCTTAGCCTGTTGAGATAATTTAGAAAACACCTCACCCTTACTACCAAGTTTTGAAGCTTCTACACTTATGTTTATGGAAAGTATTGAAGAATGTTCAGATATCTCACCAAATACCTTCAGGTTATCAGTAAGGTTTCTAGCAGTAGCTCTGAGTTCTCTTATTGACTTAGACGCATTCATAACTGCTCTCTCACTATCAAGTGCAACTTTGACTAAAGACATAACGTTTGTATTCGTTTCCGAAAGAGCTTGTCTTGTATTCATAAGCTCGGAAAAATCTCTAGCAAAATTTTCAGAAAGAGCCGGTAAATCTTTTACCATTTTTTCTACTCTGTTCTGATAATCCTTTATTGTCCTCTGAATGAACTCAACTATAGGACTTAATTCCATAACACTTGATATTAACTCTTTTACAAATTCCTGCACTTTGTTCTTTTCTATTTTGTCTACACTAAGCTCTAATGACGAATAACAATCCTTCAACTTTAAGACGATTTCTTCCATTCTAGATGTAAAATCTTTGATTTTATTACTTTTCTCAAGCACAACTGCAGTAACATCATTGCTTAGAGTATCTATAGTTCTAGTGTAGCTAAGAAGCACAACTAAATATGAAGCTACTGAGGACAATATAATCGGCAACCCAACTATCACCTGAAGATACGCTATATTGAGCAAACTTAATGTACTAACCACTCCTATACCCGTAGATATGACAACGGAAATAGTAATAACAGCCTTCTTTATCTCAACTATAACATCTGACCTTAAAGAGGCATAGTAGACAGTATAGAGAACCAGATACACAATTCCTAAAGGCAAGAATACATTCATTTTCAAGATAGTTTCTGCAATTCCTACTAATGTGAAGGATATTGTAGCTAAAAGATCTACCGCAACTAACTTATTTTTTTGCAAAACGTTCGCAAGAAGAGTTGTGAAAGAGAAGTAGATAACTAGAAGGTATTTGACAAACTCTATTGGTATCAAAGTCATAGGTATTGTTATCACCGAAACAGCAAAAAGGTATCTAATAAAGTTTAGAAGAATATTTTGGAAACCTTTCAGCTTTCTGATAATTCTAATGGAATAGTAACCTGCGAGTATAAACCACAGATACACAATACCCATCACAATCAGTACTTCCATAACCAGAATATTATATCTATTTCTCTTTTAACATCAACTAAAAATAAACAAGCTTCAATAAATTCTAAAATTTAACAGTTAGGCATAGTTTTTCTTTTATTTTTTTCGCAGTCACTATCAGGATTGAGTGAACACCTCTCCCAAAAACACCTAAGAGACTTAGTGTGAAATGAAATTCTGAGATCAAACGAGCACCATCTGGAATCAAAGTGAGTAAGTAAAAAGCTTGGAGTCTTGGTTAGTCATCCAGTGGAAATTGGAATTTATTGAAACAAGCTTAGCTAGGAGATTAACTAAAGTAACCCTAAAGCCAAGATACTGAATGAAACCTTCACCTTTATATTCTTTTTCCAAGCGGAAATTTTGGTTTTTACTTGAGAAAGCTAGCTTTGTTACGAAAATTAGCTTAGGTATAAATTGGAGGAGTAGGATGGTTAGATCTCTATGGACTGGAGCTTCTGGGATGATAGGAGGACAGTTTAATATTGATGTTATAGCCAACAATCTTGCAAACATAAACACAACAGGGTTTAAAAGAAGCAGAGCTGAGTTTGAGGAACTACTGTATCAGACTCAGAGGATGGCAGGAACCCCCTCTTCGGAACTTACTATATATCCTGTACCAATCCAAGTTGGTTTAGGAGTAAAACCTTCTGCTACATTTAAGTTTCACACCCAAGGAGCACTCCAGAATACGGGAAATAAGCTGGATATAGCAATCGCCGGAGAGGGGTATTTCAGAGTTGTTATGCCAGACGGTAGCTATGCCTACACTCGTGATGGTTCACTGAAGATTGACTCAAATGGCGAATTATTGACTTCAAATGGTTACAGATTTGAACCACAAATAATCTTCCCAGAAGGATTTAGATTTGAGAGCATAAAGATACTAGACAACGGAATGGTATACGCAAAAGTTTTGGACTCAGAAGAAGAGATAGAAGTTGGACAAATAAAACTTTACAGATTCACTAACCCTGCAGGACTTGACAGTATAGGCGAGAATTTATTTAAAGAAACCCCAGCCTCAGGTCCAGCTTACGAAGGGATTCCTTCAAAAGATGGTTTTGGTAAATTGCACCAAGGCTTTCTTGAAATGTCAAACGTCAACGCAGTAAGAGAATTTGTGGACATGATAGTAGCCCAGAGAGCTTACGAATTTAACTCAAAAAGCATTCAAACCACCGATAGTATGCTGGCAACCGCTATTAACCTAAAAAGATAGCTTATGAGCATAAGAGAACAACTAGTAGTAATAAACTCAACTGTCAATAGAAGAAAGAGACTAAGATTCCTTAGAGAATCATTGGAAGAAAAAAGTCTAAGTTCGGTTCTACTGATAGTATCTCTCATATTTATCACAATAAGTGTATATACAATCACATCCCAAATTTTAGTTTTCAGCAACAGTAGCTTAGAAAAATTAATTATGGAAATCTCCTGGAGATATGTAAACCCAACAGATGAGCCAATAATCCTCAAGGAATATACAATCAAGAAAGGTGATACCCTTTACTCTATATCAAAGAATATAGGCGCTTCCATAAGCACTTTAGTTTCTTTGAATAGGCTATCATCCCAATCTCTTTTGCCCGGAAAGAAGCTTCTATTTTCAGAAAAGGATGTGGTAAGACACACTGGCAGTAAATTTTCAGTTTTTGATGTTGGTAGAAAATACAAAGTGCACCCATACGAAGTATTTGTAGCAAACGGCTATAGGTTAACTTTTGAAAATGAATGCCTAGTTCCGGGAGTACAACTTAGTTGGAACCAGATAAGAGAAATACTAGGTATAGGCTTTCTTAAGCCATTACTTGGGAGATTTACATCAGGATTTGGCTACAGGAGACATCCCATCTTAAAGGTAAGAAAATTTCACTCGGGGTTGGACATATCTGCTCCCTATGGCTCAAAAGTCAAAGCATCAATGTCTGGAATTGTTCAAAAGACAGGATATGACGAAGATGGATATGGATATTACATTGTCATAAAACACCAAGATAATACAAAAACCTTATACGGTCATCTGTCGGAAATACTTGTTAATGAAGGACAGAAGGTAAGTAGAGGCCAGGTAATAGGCAAAGTCGGAACCACAGGCATGACTACAGGCCCTCATCTGCACTTTGAAGTGATAAAAAATAACAGAAAGGTAAACCCGAGAAAGTATATCATCAGGTAACTTTTGTGATCTCAACCTTATCCAATAACTTCAGCTACCCATCCATTAGCTTGTAATAACACCAAAAATGGAATAAGATCTACCTTGTAGTAAAACTGAGAATATATTCCTGATCCTCAGCAGATACGAAAGTAAACATAACAGCAACCCAAAGTTTCTTGCTAGTCTTAGTAGTATCTATCCTTAAAATCTTCCCAGTAACTTGAATATCCCGCCCCTCAATATTTGTAAATATCCTCACAGAATCACCAACTCTTAGAAGTTTTCCAACAATACTGTCAACCTCAAATCTAACCCCACCCGCACTTATGTCTATCACCGGGAAAAGCATTTCAGTAGTATTCTTTACAGAGTTTATCTTATTCTTTATGTAAGCCTCAGATATGATACTTCCCAATGCATCAATATATAGTGCATCCTTGACCGAGAAAACCTTCTGAGAAGATTTACAAAAGATAAAACCTATTACTTCGTTTAGGACCCTTATAGGCACACATATAAAACTTTTTACATTTTGTGACAAAAACGATGCTCTAAGCTTCTTTATCTGCTCCAAAACCTTAGTTTCATCCCAGGACATTTTCCTCATATAATCCCCATAAGTAGTTATGTTAAATCCCTCATATCTCACTATATAGCTTTCTAGGTTTGAAGTATCCTCAACCAAAAGAGGACTTTTAAAATGCATACTTACAACAGCAGAAGAAGGTAAACTCATCCCCCTCTTATAAAAAACAAAATCATATTTCTCAGATATTTTCTCTATTTCCCGAATCACCATGGACACAATCTTCTTCATATCTGGTAAATCCTTCTCAAGCTCTCGCCTAATACCTACCAGATTTTCTGGTATCTCTTCCATACTAGCAACAGATGGATAATCTAACTGCTTTATAAAAGATACTCCTAAGTAGAGTTTACCATAAACATTTTTCCTAGGAAACTTTCTCTTAGTCCAAATGCTTATCCTAGTTGGTAACATCAACAGAAGAATGTTCTCTCTTTTGTTCAATATCTCTGTCTTTATATGGTAAATCTTATTCTCAAGTGCTATTTCTAGCTCTATCGTTGGCTCTGTAATAGTCAAGGGCTCCTTACAGTATATCTCAAAACTATATTCACCCACATATCTCACCGAACTTTTAGTCTTGACATTTTTATAGATTGTATCAATCGCAAGATTTATACTTCTAACTCTCTTCAGAAAAGAGATTATTTTCTGAGTTTCAAAGATCTCTTCTTCCATTACTTGATCTCCAAAATTTTCGGACAAAACAGCTCCTGCTGAAGTTCATTGTCAAATCTAAACTCGTAAGAGTAGAGTATTCTGACACTTTTTGACAACGATGACCTTACCTTTTCTTCATTGCAAACTGTGGTAAACCATAAATCACCTATTTTAACGCTATACGAGTCAGGTAAGAAATCTTTCTTATAGTCAAGCAATACCACCTCATCTTCAAACACAGGCCTAAGTTCTTCATTTAATGGTTCTACTAAGTAGAAAAGACGAGCGTAGTTTCTGTGAAAGTCTAAAATTCTTATCCTCATAATGGGTAATACCTGCTCGTAGAACTTTGTATAGTCAATAGCGAGGAAATCTCTAATAAAATCATCAATCTTTTCTTTAGATATTACAAATCCCACCGCACTCTTATGACCAGCAAAGCTTTTGAAATAGTGTGATAACGACTTCATAATAGAGAAGACATCTCCCTTTCTGAATCTAGCTGACCCGAAAAAGTCATCCCCATTACCTCCATTACTCATAACAACCACTGGGAAATTAACCTTACTTGAAATTTTCGTAGAAATAAGACTTATTACCCCTCTTTCAAGAGAAGGTTCAACAAAAACACTCTCTTTTCCAATCTTTTCGGAAATAGAAGAAATAAACCTAGTTGCAATCTCTTTTCTCTTGAAGTCCAGTTTCTCTAACTCCCCGAAAAGCTTTTTTATTTCCTTCAAGTCCTTCTCTAAGAGCAATTCTACTACTTTACCCGCTCTACCCATCCTCCCAGCAGAATTTACAAACGGAATCACTTTCATCACAAGATCATTGACGCTCACCCTATCCTTGCCAACTCTACAAGACACAATAAAACGAACACTGTCAACGTCAACCTTACTTATTCTCTCAGTAGCCTCTCTCACAAAAAATTTGTTGTACGAAAGGAACGGCATACTATCCGAAAGAACCGTCAAACCTACCAGAGGAAGATACCTATCAAGATACTTTTTTATCTCAGTCTTCCCTAGAATATGCATAAGAAAAAGCACTTTGGTCAAAACCTCTGGAAGTCCACAGAAATCCGCTACTCTAAACTTATTACACAAAGCACTAAAATCCTGTTTACCCAGACCAAGACCTTTGGCAATACAGTTAATCAAAAAGTGCTTACCAACAAAGCTATGTAGGTTAGGAATAAGTGCAGAAACCGACTTTAAGTGTTCAGCATCAATAAATACAAAATTCTCCTTCTCCCTAGAAGAGATGAGATTAGAAATTTCATTCATACCCACCGTAGTCACTTTGGATACAAAGTCTTCAATCTCCAACAGTAGAAACTCGGAGGTGTCAGAAAAAAAGAATATTGAGTTTAGCCTGATACCTTTGTAAAAGTATAGTATCAGCAAGCCTAACACTAGGAAAAATACAACCCCAGCTCCAGAAAGGTAAACACCAACCCCCTCCATCTTTGGATTGATTACAGAAAAAGCAAATTTTAAAATTCCATCTTCGTAAGGCTGATGATGATCGGTAATTATCATATCAACACCTAACTCTGAAGCTCTCTTTGCAGCATCCAATGCAGATATTCCGTTATCCACCGTGATTATCAAAGATACCCTATCCCTATAGCTCTCAACACACTCTGGAACTATACCATAGACTTCATTCTCTTCAGGAACTTCGTAAAACACCTCTGACGATGAGTTAAAATGCAACTTGAACTCATCTAAAAAGTTTTTAAGTATAAAAGTCCCAATAATTCCATCAGCATCCCTATCACCAAATATCAGTATATTCTCATTGTTACTAAGGGCCTTAATTATCCTATCACAACTTTTAAACATATCTCTAAAAAGAAAGGGTGAAAACATTGAAGATATACTGGGATTTAAGGTATAAAAAAGCTCTTCATCGTTTAAAAAGCTAAAAATCTTATCAAGCAAATCCTCAGCTTCCTTAGCTTCCTTACTACGTAGATTTGCTTCATTTATGAAGTCCTGCAGTATCTTCTTGCGCATACTCTGATGAATTATAAATAACTACTCCATGAAAATTCTCCAAGAGCTTAAAGTTTCTACCATAGGCTACCAAAACAGAAAGTGCTATACCACACTAGCTTTTTAAGCATTTCCGTTCATCGGCGTTCTGCTACCACCCCTTGCATCATTAGAAAAAGGTTCAACAATTCTAAAAACACCAAAGTCATAATCTGAACCAAATTACTAACGATCATCCGAAAAATCTTAAGCCTTATTGAACACTTTCACTCTAGATTGAAATAGATTATTACCATTAATTATATTTCATCTCGGTATGAAGAGCTTGTCAAGCACTGAAATAAGAAAAGTATTTTTGGAATTTTTTGAAAGCAAAGGACACAAAGTAGTTGAGAGCAGTCCACTTATACCTGCAGATGATCCTACGCTTCTATTTACCACAGCAGGTATGGTTCAATTCAAACCATACTTTCTAAGAGAGAAAATGCCACCTTTTAGCAGAGCAACATCGGTTCAGAAATGTCTTAGAGCTGGTGGGAAAGCTAGCGATCTTGAAAATGTTGGTAAAACCCCTAGACATCACACCTTCTTTGAAATGCTTGGTAACTTCTCCTTTGGCGATTATTTCAAGAAAGAGGCAATAGAATTTGCATGGGAGTTTGTGACACAGGTGGTTGAGATTGACAAAGACCTTCTCTATGTAAGTATCTATAAAGACGATAATGAGGCATTTGAGATATGGAACAAGCGTATAGGAATTGATTCTAGTAGAATTGTAAGATTTGGCGAGAAGGATAACTTCTGGGGACCACCAGGGGACGAAGGTCCTTGCGGACCTTGCTCCGAAATCTACATTGACCTTAGAGATAGGTGGGGATACGATAAAGATAGCTGTAGATCTCCCGAGAACTGCGAAGGATTTCTGGAATTCTGGAACCTTGTCTTTATGCAATACTACCAAGACAGAAGTGGTAATAGAACCGAGCTAGAGTTTAAGGGAATAGACACAGGAATGGGACTGGAAAGATTAGCTATGATATTACAAGAGAAAAAGAGTGTTTACGAAACTGATATCTTCAAACCTATAATAAAAAAGATATGCGAAGAAACCAATAAGAAGTATGAGAAGGACAACATTTTCGCAATAAACGTAATAGCAGATCACGCAAGAGCAATAACTTTTGTAGGAGCAGAAGGAATATATCCATCAAACGAAGGCAGAGGATATGTCATAAGAAGGATCCTGAGAAGGGCACTAAGGTATGCAAGTAAAATAGGAATAGAACAACCTATAGTTTATAAGGTCATTGATGGGGTTGTTGAAGCTATGGGCAAAACTTACCCTGAGATAATAGACAAAAAGGAAGCAGTGAAGAAAGTAATAAAACTTGAAGAAGAAAGATACTTCAAAAACCTAAGTAAGGGTGTCAAATACCTTTCGGAAATCATTGTAAAGGTAAGAGAGCTTGGAAGAGATGTTTTACCTGGAGAGGAAGTTTTCAAGTTATATGACTCAATGGGAATACCTCTAGATGTAATTGAAGATGTTTGCGAGGACGAAAGAATTAGAATTGACTGGGCAAAATTCAATGAACTTATGGAAGAACAAAGACAAAGAGGTAAACTTAGCTGGAAGAAGGAAGAAAAATTTGATTTCTCACCTATTGTTAAGCAGGAAACAGTAACAAAGTATGTTGGAGAAGATTACTTTGAATACGAATCTAGAATAAAGGGAATCTACGTAAGGGAAGGCGAGAGCTTCTCCAAAAGGGAACTGCTTAGCGAGGGTGAGATTGGAGTTTTAATTTCCGAAGAAACTCCGTTTTATGGAGAAGGAGGCGGTCAAGTAGGTGATATAGGGATGATCTTCTCTGATGAGAATACTATCTTCGTTCTGGATACTCTTAAAGAGAATGATGTCTACCTACACATAGTCAGAGTTAGCAAGGGTAGCTTCAAGGTAGGTGATAAAATTAAGATGACAGTAGATGTAAACAGAAAACAAAGCATTGCTAAACATCATACTGCTACCCATATACTTCATTTCTCGCTAAGAAAGATACTTGGTGATCATGTAGCTCAAGCTGGTTCGTTGGTTGAACCTAATAGGTTAAGGTTTGACTTTTCGCATTACTCTGGCCTTACACCAGAGGATATAAAAAAAGTTGAGGATGAGGCAAACGAGATTGTTCTCAGGAACATAGAAGTTGTGAAGAAGTATTTACCGAAAAGTGAAGCGCTAAAAAGTGGAGCTCTTGCGTTTTTTGGAGATAAATACGGAGATATTGTCAGAGTTGTTGAGATACCAGGCTTTTCAAAAGAGTTTTGTGGAGGAACACATGTAAACAGAACTGGTGATATAGGACTGATAAAGATAATAGACGAAAAAGCAATAGCTTCAGGTGTAAGGAGAATAGAGGCAGTTGCAGGTAAATCTTCATTGGAAGAGTTCAGAAAGTATTACGAAGTTGCTGAAGCTGTTTCTAAACAACTTGGGGTTAGGGTGGAAAATATACCTCAGAGAGTGGAAGGTTTAATAAAAAGAATAAAAGAGTTAGAAAGATCAAAGATTCATTCTGGAAAGCAAATAGCCTTAGAAGACCTCAGCAGAGATATTGAGGAAATAGGGAAATATAAACTTGTTTTTCAACACTTTGGTGATGCTGACGCTAGTTCTTTAGGAGCAGTTGTGGATAAGGTTAAGGAAAAAATTGAAAACGTTGTGATATTTCTATCTGCTGAAAGTGAAAAGAATATCAGTTTTGTTTGTGGAACAAACGTCAACGAATTGGATCTGAGAAATATAGTGAAGGAACTAGAAAAAGTTGGAGTGAGAGGTGGTGGAAGAAAGGACTTCATAAGAGGCGGAATAGCAAAGGAAAGTAACCTTGCGGAAATCAAAAACGAGGTTATCAGACTTCTAACAAACTATTACAGTTAACCAGTTGATAAAACGAAAGCGAAAATTCGGTGGCAGTTTGATGAGTTTTAGAAGTTTTTAGGGTTATCCGAAAATTTTCTTAAGCACTATGCCAAACTTCGTTGATGTGACAAACAGAGTTGACAAACAGCATTTAAAAAAGTACTCCCTCACCATAGCATACATCGGCAGAAAGAGCTTATACGCATTTAGAAACAGAGTGAATGACATTGTTTCTTTCTTCGGAAGCATATCTAATATAGAGATAATGTATGTAGATACTTCTACAACTGAAATCTCGGATGTCAGTGACATTCTTAACAAAGCGAGAATCATAATACCTAGCGATAACATATCAATAGTTGAGGCAGTGAACACTGCAATATCATCTGCCAGTGCACCGCTTGTTTTGGTAATGAGTGTAAATTACAGACCTTCTGTGGTGAACACTAAAGGTATAAGAGGTTTGTTCTCATCTGAACCAACACTTCTCTGTATTACTCCCACAATATCCTACCAAGGCAAAAGAATCAGAGAGACAGTCAAACTAGGAGTTATGAAAGATAGACTTGAATGGGTTATCTTAGAGAATGCTAAAAATCCAGCAAGTCTAACTCCCAACAATTTTCTTGGCATATACAACAAGAATCTTTTTAACTCAATAGGAGGGTTTCTACCAGAACTGCCTACTGCTATTTCACTTGTTGAGTTCGGAATAAGAGCATGGAGCAGTGGGTGCATAATAGTATCCGCTGAGGAAAGAGATTTTGTGGTTGATAAAATAGCCGATCTTGAAATCTCAACAAGCGTATCCGAGCCTGAAAAGTCCGAACCAACCTTTAAGTATTTCCTCTCAAAAAAACCCCTGTGGACAATATTTAAGGACATTGCTTCTATCCCCCTGTTTATGCTAACCTTCAGGTTCAAAGAGGTTTCAAAAGTCTTCCGGGAGCTCAAAGTCTATCTGAAAAACAAAAACAAAATCTTTATCTTTGTTCCAGAACTAGAGAAAATAGCGTCCATCATAAGTTATTACGAGTAACTATGCGTATCTAGACTCCTAGGCTTACTCTCACTTTGCGAGAAAAAGCAACTTATGAACTTTCAAGAGATCCTATTATCAGATTATTCTCGGAAAAGTATTTCTCAAAAGCTTTAATAATATCCTCTTTGGTTATCTCATCAACAATGGTCATAAATTTTTCTAATTCTTTGTAGTTTCCTAACACAACCTCACTCCAGCCTAGTGAAGATGCGATGCCATGGTTTTTTTCAAACTCATACACCATACGAGCCTTTATCTTCTTCTTTGCAGTAATTATCTCATCATCAGTTATTCCTCCTTTGACTGCTAAGTTGAGTGACTCCAGAAGTTCCTTTTTCGCTCTCTCTACTTCAACATCAGGATTTAGGACAAGAAAAAAGTATGTTAGGAAAGGATACTTACCCATCATTGTTCCACCATTCACACTAGATGCAAGTTTTTTATTAACCACGAGATCTTTATACAGTTTCGACTTCCTACCATCTGCAAGGATGTACGAAAGAACTTCAAACGTTACAGCTTCCTTCGGTGAAGCTCTATAAGACTGTGTCCTAAAACCGACAATGACAGATTTAGAATTAGCATCCTTTCTTATTGTTTTGAACTCTACCTTGCCACTTCCAAACTCATCTACTTTTTCAACCTCGGCTTCTTTTTGCGAAAAGTTCTTAGAGGACTCATTAAAGATCTCACGAATCTCTTTTTTCAGTATATCCTTCTCAATGTTACCAACAACAATTAATACTGCATTCTTTGGTGAGTAAAAAGTGTTATAGAAACTGATTAAGTCTTGCAACGTCAGGTTTCTTATATCTTCCTCCCAGCCTATTACAGGACGACGGTAGCTTATCTTTCTAAAAGAATTACCAAGGAAATCCTCAAAAAATTGCCCAAATGGATCATCCTCATACCTCATCCTTCTTTCCTCTAGAATGACCTTTTTCTCGCTCTGAAATTCCCTTTCGTCAAACACAACATCAAACATTATCTCCTTAAGCATACGCAAGATCCTAACAGTATGCTTTGAAGGGATATCAACGTAGTACATCGTGTAGTCCCACGAAGTAGCTGCATTATCTTCGCCTCCTAATGATCTTATTATTCTTGAAAACTCACCAGGCTTTAGATTTTTTGTCCCCTTAAAAGCCATATGCTCAAGAAAGTGTGCTATTCCAGACTTACCATCTACTTCTAACCCTGCTCCAACCTTATACCACAATTGGATGGAAACAACAGGCAATACATCCCTCTTCACAAGTATAACCTTCAAACCATTGTCTAAATAAAACTCCTCTAAATCTAGTCCCATAGGCCCGTCTCCAAAGACATAAACTGCTAATAAGGAAAGCAAAACCAAAGTTAAAACTAAAGTCTTAACAAACTTCATAACACCTATTCCGCTATTCGTATAATAAGCAAAATGCCCTCTGTCTTACAAATAAAAGCTTAAAGGGTTAATAAAGTCTAAAATTCACAATTGGGTGTAGTCTTCCTCTCTCAAGAGTATGAGAGAATATTTTCTCAAAATTCTTCGTCATTTTCATCAATAGAAAACTCAACCTAAGATAACATTCCAAATTGGAAAATATTACCCAGAACCAGTATGGTAAATAGGTAGGAAACTGAGAACTTTATCAGCTCATCCAATAGAAATTAAGACCTATAATCCAAAGTTCCTTGCAAAATAGAAATTGAAATCCCACCGATGTGAGAATTATCATTCTTGCTGAATGAAAGGGTTATTGTTCTTTATGAAAAAAGAACCTATCATTATTTTTGTTTTCCTTCTGTTTCCAGTCTTCTGCATACATGGATGGGAATTTAGTTGGAAACTTAGCACTAACGAGATACTTAGGGTGAAAAGTTTTGTAAAGCAAAATATATATACAAACAACTCCTTCGTTAAGTATGTAGAAATACTTAATAAGGCATCAATTGATGTTAAAAGTGAGTCTATCTCTGGAGGAAAGAGGTACTACGGTATAGAAGGGAAATTCTACGTTTTTTCTAAGGACTATTTGTATGATAGAGAATTCAAGCTAGAAGAGACTTTTTTGAGTAAATATCTCCTTGAGGAAAGTGGAAGGATGGTGATTTCTAAAGAGCATCTAATGCCTGTGACTAGAGATGTGCCGGTTTTCGTGAAGAGAAACATAGATCTCGGAGAGGAGTGGACATACCAAGGAAAAGAAGTTCATAAGATAGGATTTGCGGAGATATATGACGTTGTTGAAGTTACATTCAAGGTTCATTACAAATTCTCCGAGATTACCAACATTGACAACTACCAAGTAGCCGTGCTAGATATAAAATACGGTTTTGCAAATGCATTTGATAGAGCAAAAGTTGTAAGATACCTTGCTGGCTCATCAGAAACCAAGTATTATTGGAATATCTCTGAGGGTAAACCCTTGTTTATGAGAGAAAGTTACTTCTTCAACGCTATATACAACAATGGAGTATCAGTGGTATATTCAGGGACCTCTGAGGGAACACTTGAAGTTATAAGAAAACTGGAAAGAGAAAAAGAGAAAGAAATACTTTCAAGTTTGACGAATGTTTTTAAGAATCAGGAGAGTGTAGAGATAACAAAGGGTGAAAGTGAAATAAATGTGTCGGTGCAAGATATCGTGTTTGACTTTAACAGCTATAAAGTCAAACAGGAATTTGTATCGGTATTATCTAACTTTGCTATCAGCTTGAAAAATTATAAGGAGTTGGATATCATTGTTGAGGGACACACGGATGATATAGGTAGTGAGAAGTATAACCTAGAACTTTCTGAAGCTAGGGCTAGAGAGGTAGCAAAGATTCTGGTAGAGCTTGGTGTAGATCCCAGTAAGGTATCTTATATAGGCTACGGCGAGAAAAAACCTAAGGTCCCGAATAATTCACCAGAAAACCGTGCTAAAAACAGGCGTGTTGAAATAAAGTTAATATGGGGGAAGTAGTATGGACGATGTGAAAAAAAATCTGATATTCAGGCTAAACAGGGTAAAAGGGCAAATTGACGGTATTATCAGAATGATAGAAGAAGGTGATGACTGTCAGTCGGTTTTTCAGCAGTTTAAGGCTGCTTACAATGCCCTTAAGAGCGCCGGTGTGGATTTTGTCGTAGACAACATAAACAGGTGCCTGAGCGTTGAAGATAAAAAAAGAGTGGAGAAGCTACTAAAAAGGGTTTTGGAAGATTAAAATGGTTATAGTCTTTGAAGGAATAGACGGAAGTGGTAAAACTACGATCTCAAATATGATTTTTAACGAAATCAGTCAAGTGTTTCCAGGAGAAGTATTTTGGTTTTCAGAACCAAGTCCCACTGAACTAGGAAAACATCTAAAGGATATTCTAACCCTTGAAAGATTTAAACTTAGTATACCCGAACAGCTACTTCTTTTCACAGCAGATAGGATGTGGTTACTAAGAAACTATGTAATTCCATACAGCAGGGAAAATAAAATAATACTTATGGATAGATCTTTTGTCTCAACTTATGCATACCAGGTGATGAATGTTGAGGATGAAGAAACTTGCAGAATACTTGTTGATCTTACAGAACATTCTATTAGAGATTTCTACATAGACATTCTATTCTACCTTGATTGCCCCTCCGAAATATCTTTGGGCAGGATAAAGGTCAAAGATGGTATTGAGAGCAGAGGAGTAGATTTTATTGAGAAGGTTAGAAGAAATTACTTAGCTTTTCTACAAACCCCTCACGAACATATAAGAAAAGTTGTAGTTATAAATGCAACTGAAGATCTAGAAAATGTTTATCAGAAAGTTAGAGGTGTGATATTGGATCACATTGGATATATAACCTAAAACTTCTCACTCTGTTTAGGCTTGAACCTTTTTAGATTTTGGTGTTCTATCTTTATGCACCTGTTCTGAATGAAAAAGATGTCATTTGCTTTTGCGATGTTTTTGGCATTTTCATTTGTAATTCCTAGCTGTAACCATATACACTTTGGCTTTATCCTTACTGCTTCTTCCACTATAGGAAGCAC
>JBCNVF010000013.1 GCA_039630355.1 Brevinematia bacterium | reverse complement strand
AAACCCCCGGGGGTTTCCAGAAGTGATATTTTTCTAAAACCGAAATATTTTGGTATCGGAAGCCACGTAAAAACAAGCTTTGCGGGAGAATTAGACTTATCAAAGTCAGTTATACTTATCTAACTGGACGCAAAATTTTTTCAAGTGTTGAAAAAAGGTGGGGGGTTTCCAGAAAAATATAGTACCAAGAGAAAACGGATTTTATGGAAAGTTACGAGAGTATCTTTCATAATAAGTTTCAGAATGATCTCCATTATACCTATAACTGTTAACGATAGATTCTTTGGTATAGAGATAGATCAGGTGGTGGAGATAATAACCCAGAAAGAGTTCTTTTTGGTTCCTAAAGTTCCAGAATTTACTATAGGCCTTGTGAATATAAGAGGCGAAATAGTTCCCGTATTTAGCCTGAGTAGTATTCTCTTTGGAAAAAAAGCGCAGATGACTGAGCTAATCTTACAAAACCTTGTGGTTTGTAGAGTAAACGAGAAAAAATTGTGCTTTTTCGTTGATAAAATCTATAAAGTCGTATATGTGAAGGAGGAAAACATCAAAAACTACGCTGAGAACATATGGAAAGATGTAAAGTTTATAAAGTACTTCGTTGAAATTGAAGAATTTGAGAACCTAATAGGTGTGTTGGATGTTGAAAATATTGTAAACTATATAGATAATTCCAACAGAGAGTTTTACAAGGCTGTAAGGAGGTAAAGAATATGAGAATAGAATATATAAATCCTTTTGTAGAGTCAACATTTGAGGTTTTCTCCGAAATCTTGAAAACTGACAATATAAAAAGAGGTGATCTCTTTTTGAAAAAGAGTATAACTCCTACTCACTCCGTAAGCATAATAATAGGAATAACTGGTCCTGCTAACGGCAGAGTTATAATAGACATGGATGAAACTACAGCAGTGAAGATCGTTTCGGAAATGACATCAAATGAGATAAAATCTTTATCTCAAATAGGAGAGTTTGAGAAATCCGCTCTCGGTGAACTTGGTAATATGATAACAGGTAGTGCTATAGCAAAGTTATACAAAAAGGGTTTTACCTTTGTCTTAACTCCACCAACTGTCATAACTGGAAAAGACTACGAGATAGATACACCGCAGATAGAAACATTGGTCGTTCCTGTCATCCTACCAGTAGGGCAAATAGAAATAAACATAGCCCTAAAGGAAACATAGAGATATGAAAGTGTTGATTGTAACCAATATATTCCTACAGGCAACGCAATTGGCTACCTACCTAAAGAAAAGAGACATAGATTCTACTACTCTATCCCTAACCTCCAGATCCGAAAGTGAAATTGCTAATTCTATTAAGAGTTCAAACTTGGTAATTATTGATCTACCTACCAATTATGTCAAAGACATGATATTGAAAGTGAAGAGTATAGACGTTAGTAAGCCCATAATTGTGCTAGGAAACAATGATCAGTATAAGGACATAATTGAATTTTCAAAGCTTGGTATCTACAAGTATATTAAGAAACCGTTTGACTCAGAAACAATAATCAAGTATATAAGGGAAATCGAAGCAAAGAAAGAGATTCAAGAGAGAAATGCTAAAAGGGGTTTTGCAATATACACAAGAGTCGTTAGCGATATAGTTGTTGTAAATGTTTTAGGCTACCTTCAGCCAGAAGTCATAGACGAACTGAGGGAAATAGTGACTAAATACAAGAAGGCCGTAATCTCTCTAAACGGTATAAGCTCAGTGAATTTGGATGTTGATATTTTGAAGAGTTTTAAGAGTTTATTAGATATAGAAGGGAGTGATGTCAGATTTATTCTTGTTAGGGAGAAAATAAAAAGCGTTTTAGTTGAAGAAGGTATTAGTGAAAGTTTAATATTTCCTAACGAGTTCTTAGCAGTGAAAAGTTTTTCATAAAGGAGGGGTTACGATATGATAGAGCAAATAAATATAGTCAAGCCTGATGGAAGTAAATATAAAGCTTTGGTTGTTGATGACTCGGCTTTCACTCTCAAGCAGATTACACAGATTCTTATGTCTGCCGGAATTGAAGTTGTAGGAAATGCACCAAGAGGTGAAGATGCGATAAGGATGTATAAAGAGCTATACCCAAATGTTGATTTTGTAACGCTTGATATTACGATGCCAGATGTTGATGGGTTGCAGGTGCTGAAAGAGATCTTATCGTTTGATAAAAATGCGAAAGTTATAATGGTTACTGCTCTAGGAAGAGAAGATATTGTAAAGACCGCAATCATGAATGGTGCTAAAGGTTTCATATTGAAGCCTCTAGATAGACTAAAGGTTTTAGAAAGGCTTAAAGCTATACTTGGTGCATAATGGTAGGAATAACTATAGGAGATCCTACTGGAATAGGTCCTGAGGTAATAATAAAATCACTTTCAAAACTCAGTAAAGAGCAACTTAGGCGTGTTGTATTGATAGGTAGCATAGAAGTTTTTAAGCTGTGGAGTGAAAAATACGGTATTGATATAAAGTTTTGTGTATACCCTTGCGGATCCACTGATAGCATTCCTGTAGTTGATATAGGCATCAAAGTGTCAACTTTAGATATCTCCGAAGAGCTAGCGAGTAGAATTTCCTTGTATAGTATAGATAAGTCAATAGAGCTACTTAAAGAAAATAGGATAGATTCTATTGTTAACGCTCCAATCTCAAAAGAAAGAGTAGCAAAGGTTTTGCCGGGCTTTCGTGGACACACTAAATACTATGCCGAGGCATTTGGAATTGAAAATTATAACATGGCGTTTTATAGCAGGGATCTGAGAGTTGTCTTATTGACAGAGCATATTCCATTGAAAGATGTTCCTAATAGTATTTCTAAAGAAAAGATCAAAAGCACTCTAATTAATTCATACAACTGGGTCAAGATGTTAGAAGGGAAGGAGGAGGTTAGAATAGGAATATGTGGTTTGAACCCCCATGCTGGTGAGAAGGGTGAGATTGGAGATGAAGAGAAAACAATAATTAAAGCTATGGAAGAACTTGATTTAGAAGTATACGGTCCACTGCCACCCGATACCGCTTTCCTTGAGTATAGAAAGAAAAGCTTGGATTGTCTTGTTGCTTTATACCATGATCAGGGCTTGATAGGTTTTAAGCTTCTGCACTTTGACGATGGTATTAATACTACAATAGGGCTTCCGTTCGTAAGAAGTAGCCCTGATCACGGAACTGCTTTTGATATAGCAGGCAGAGGAATAGCTAATCCAGAAAGTATGTTACAAGCAATAATCTACTGTTTACACGTTGAATCTAAAGTTAAGATTTAGAGATAGACTTCTATTGTTATCTAGAAGATCAAGACCATTTATGCCTATTGTTATCCAGTTTGCTGGAACAATGTTTAAGCCTAGGTTACAGATACCTCTGCGATCGTTTGCAAAAAATGGCTCGTAAATAACTCTATATGAGTAATTAGCAAGTTCTGCTTTCAAAAACAGGACATCCGAGTATATAGCCTTTTGAATGGCGAAAAATACGTTTAAATTCCAATCGTAGGTTGGCGTGAATGCTACACCAAAGCCAAATGTTAAGTCCCATCCTCCTCCAACTGACATTCCAAAGAGACCCTCACCACCAAGAAGCATAAAGGAAAAAGCTATATTATTAGGATCAATATTCCAATGTAGATCACCATATATTCCTAATCCTTTCTGAATCACATATTTCGTTGAAAACATTAAAGGTTTGGGCCACCCATTTCTAGAAGTTGCGTAATCAAACGCTATTCCTAGGTTAAACCCTTGAATTGAGAGACTAAACTTTGGAGAAATAGCCATATCTGGTAAAGCTACTACCTGTCCTCCAATCCCAATCTCAAATTGCTTTGAAACCTCAAGCGATGGATAAATTATCACCCCTGTCCCACCAGTTGCAGAAAGATTATAGTCTTTCATAGCCCAAGACTCATCGGCCCATATCAACAGAAAACTTATTGTGAAAGTCAGAGCCATACCTCTTAATTTCATAAAACCTCCTCGTAATATCTGGGTAAAAGAGTGAAGGATATAATATATGCCTTGCAACAATCACCATAAAAAGCTGAAGAGATATTTGGGGTATTTTTATAAAATGAAGTAACAGCCTCTCTTTTTACTATTCTCGCAGTCCCTATCGGGACTGGGTAAGCACTCCTTCTTGATGAGCACAAAAGCTTGTTACCTAATGGAAATTAAAATTTGTTGTCACTAGATAGGTTTTCTTGACTTTCTGTTGTTAATTTATATATTATTAGTAGGAATTACAGAATGAGAGGCGAGAGGGATGAGAAAGTTATTTCAGGGGATAGTGGAGGTAAACAAGGTTGTTAGTGAGGCTGAAGATGTGGTGAGTTTATACTTTGGTATTAGGGATTTTGAGTATGAACCTGGGCACTTTATGATGGTTTCTTTTCCTGAGGAGGCTGAAGACAAGAAGAAGAGGAGGGCATACTTTATTGCTACTTCTCCTACTGAGAGTGAGAAAGATGGTCTTGTTGGTATAACGGTAAGATTTGTTGAGGGAGGGTATCTTTCTAGGAAATTTTTTGACTCTTCTGTTATGCGTGAAGGGACGAAGCTTTTTGTAGCTGGTCCATTTGGGCGGGAGGTGTTTGAGAAAAAAAACTTAAGGAGAGTGGTATTCTTTGCTGGTGGTAGTGGTATAGTTCCGATCAGATCTGCTATGAAGTATGTTTGCGATAGGATGCCAAATACTAAGGTGATACTGTTTTACACTTTCAAGACGCCTAAGGAGTTTATTTATGAAGGTGATGTCAAAGATATGCTTAGGAATCCTAGGTTCAAAGGATTTATTACTGTTGAGAGAGTTGATGGGAACCACTGGAAGGGTCTTAAAGGTAAGATAACTAAGGATTTAGTTCTTGACAATATCTCTGGAGATGAGGATATGTTTTATGCCTGTGGTAGCACACAGTTTGTGAGAGAGATAGAGGAGATAGTGTTGAAGTTCTTAGGAGTAGATAGAAATAAGTTTAAGGCTGAGGCTTGGGGGTAGATTTATAGCTTTAATTTTGTTGCTCTTCTTACCTCATCCATTGTAGCTTCAGCAATACCTGTAGCTTTCTTTGCTCCTTCCTTAAGCAAGTCTATTACTTCGTCTACGTTTTTCTCGTAATACTTTCTTTTCTCTTTGATAGGTCTTAAGAAGTCTATCACTTTTTTTGCGATTCTATCCTTGCATTCTGTGCATCCTATTTTCGCACCTTTACACTCTTCAATGACTGTTGGGACAATCTCTGGATAGAAGATTTTATACAGAGGGAAAGTTTTACAGTTATCTGGGTTTCCTGGATCTGTTCTTCTGGGTCTTCCTACGTCTGTAACCATTGACTTAATTTTTTTGTAGATCTCTTCTTCACTGTCCTTTATGTAGATAGCGTTGTTATAGCTTTTGCTCATTTTTCTTCCATCGATTCCGTAGACATGAGCAACTTCTCCGAGTATAGGCTGTGGTTCAGGGAATACCTCACCAAATAGGTAGTTAAACCTTCTTACGATCTCTCTTGTTATCTCAAGGTGTGGTAATTGATCTTTACCAACGGGAACCTTAGTTGCTTTATAGACGATGATGTCGGCAGCTTGCAAAACTGGGTAAGCGAAGAATCCAAGGTTGTTTAGATCTTTATCTTTTATATTCTCCTTTGCATCCTTATAGGTTGGGTTTCTTTCAAGCCAACCAAGAGGTGTTATCATTGACAGGATTGTGAAAAGTTCAGCATGCTGTGGAACCATAGATTGAACAAAAACTACGCTTTTTCCGGGGTCAATTCCTGTTGAAAGCCAATCTATAACCATTTCTATTGTCAAATCTCTTATGTCTGTTGTATTATCAAAATCTGTTGTCATAGCGTGTAGATCTGCAACCATGTAGAGACACTCATTTTCTCCTTGTAACTCAATCCATTGCCTTAATGCGCCTACATAGTTGCCAAGGTGCAGATATCCCGTGGGTCTCATCCCACTTAAGATTCTTTCCATAGCTCAAGAATTCTACATGAAGTAAGCTGATGTTTTCCAGTAATGGAAACAGCAGAATATGTCACAACCTCAAAACATGCTATTTTTTTGGTTCTAGCGGAGAAACTCTTGACAACAAGGTTTTGAGTGTGTATACTATAATTAGAGGTGGTTTATGGGGGAGAGTGAAAAGCAGAGTAGTGGTAAGGATAAGAAGTCTGAGATTCAGCAAGTGATAGCTCAGCAAAAGAAAGATAAGAAGCAGCCGAAGGTGCTTACTGGTAGAAGGAAAGCAGCAATATTTCTTATAACAGTTGGTCCTGAGATCTCTGCGGAAATATTTAAGCATCTCAAGGAGGACGAGATAGAAGAACTTACATTTGAGATTGCTAGAACCGATAAAGTTGAGCCTGAAGAAAGGGAAAAAGTTTTAGCGGAGTTTCAAGAGTTGATGATGGCACAGGAATTTATAGCGCTTGGTGGTGTGGATTATGCTAGAGAGGTTCTAGAAAGAGCAATGGGTACGCAGAGGGCAATAGACATTATTAACAGATTGACTTCTTCACTACAAGTTAAGCCGTTTGATTTTGTTAGGAGAGCAGATCCACAGCATCTTGTGAACTTCATCCAGGGAGAACATCCACAGGTCATAGCTTTGATCCTATCATACCTTGATCCCAAGAAAGCAGCAACTATTCTTTCGTCTTTACCAGAGGAGGTTCAGCCAGATATTGCCAAAAGAATAGCTTTGATGGATAGAACTACACCAGATGTCCTTAGAGAAGTTGAAAGAATACTTGAGAGGAAGCTCTCTACATTAGCTAGTGAAGATTACACTCAAGCTGGCGGTATAGATGCATTAGTCCAGATTTTGAACAATTCTGATAGAACTACGGAGAAGAACATAATAGAAGCTCTTGAGGAAGATAATCCTGACCTTGCGGAAGAAGTGAAGAAGAGAATGTTTGTTTTTGAAGACATTGTGTTACTTGATGATAGGTCCATACAGAAGGTCCTTAGGCATGTAGATCAACAAGATCTAGCAAAAGCTCTTAAGCATACTGATCCCGAGGTTCAAGAAAAGATATTTAGAAATACGAGTAAGAGAGCTTCACAGATGTTAAAAGAGGATATGGAGTATATGGGGCCAATAAGGCTTAAGGATGTTGAAGAAGCTCAGCAGAAGATAGTCAACGTAATAAGAAAGTTAGAAGAGCAAGGAGAGATTATTGTATCTAGATCACCTGAGGACGAGATAGTTGTCTAAACTTCTCACTCAACGTAGACCATAGAGACTGTTATATCATCTATTATGTTTTTGTGTAATGAGAGATTTTGGAAACTTTTTGTCAGGTGTTCCCATATCATCTCTGGAGTTCTGTAATTAGCAATAGTGTCTTTCAGATTTTCTATCCAATCGCCTTCTTCAACTTCTTTGATACCTCTGATGTCAGTAGCTCCATCGGAAAAGAACAACAATATCATTCCTTTCCTAAGTTTAAGCTTTACGGAATCATACTGAAAATCGTCAAAAATACCTACTATTCCGCCCTTGGGATTTATCTCCTTAACAACTTCGCCGTCAAAGAATATTACTGGTGGGTTGCCGCAGTTTATGATCTCGGCTTCCAAACTCTCTGTGTTTATCGTAATTCCCGAGAGTGTGAGAAAAAAGCCATCAATGCTGAATAATGGCTCATTTACGAGTATATCGTTTATTATCTCTACTGACTTGCCTATGCCTAAATTGTTCTTTATTATTTGGTTTATCAAGGTATAGCAAGTAAAGGATATTGCTGCTGCTGTAAGCCCTTTGCCGCATATATCAGAGATCCAAGAAGTGAGATATATTCCAGATTCGGTTACGCCATATATGTCACCAGCTAAGTCTATCATAGGCTCCCAGTAACTTAGAACATTAATTTTGCCTTCAGGAGTAGAAATAGAGATGCTTCTGTTTGACTTGAGAAGGTTTGTTTGCGACTGCTTCAAAAGATCAAACTCAAGGTTTAGGACCTTCATAAACTTTACTGAGTTTATAACTGCAAAACTTTGTAGATCTATGGAAAATGAATTTACTATCATTTCTATCTGTTCTAGCTCAGAACGACTAATAGCACTGTTTGTTGATATTCCTACAATGCACTTGTTGTTGCTTATCTGAAAGCCGAAAAGGTATTCAACTCTATATTTCTGAAAAACCTTCTCAAACTTTGATAAAGTTTTATCAAAAAATATGTCATTTATAGTTACTACTTTATGCTCTTCAATTTCATCCCAAAACTCGCTGTAAGGTAGATATGTATCAAATTCTTCTTCACCGTAAACGAGAGGATATTGAAGGATTATTTTTACATCTCTCACATTTCCAAACCTCTTCTTGAGTTTACTGAAGAGATGCATTTTTATGCTTTCGTTTCTGATCTCTGGAGAGATCTCAAAAAGATCTGCTCTGATTTGTGCTCTATTTTCAATGCCATACCATAGAACTACAGAGAAAAATAAAACTGAAGGGATTCCGTATATTCCGAACAAAAACAGTGATTCTTCGGGCACATTAATAATAACGCTTGAGAGCATGACAAAACCTAATAATATCGCAACAGAGGTAATCACAGAAAAGACCATCCTTTCCTTTGAAAGCTTAACATTGTGGTCGTTGATAACCATGGAAACTATAGGTGAGACAGCAATAAAGAGTAGGAAGAAGATTGATATAGGAACGGTGTAAAAGCTTATGCCTTGGATTAGAAAAACAATACCTAGGACAAAAATAGGTATAAATAGTACAAAAACTATTAGTTTTATTCTCTCTTTTTCTATTGTGTTGTTTATAGATTTTCTAACTAGGAAAAGGTAGACTATCCCAGCGATTACATTGAGGGCAATCACAATATAATTTACCTTTACAATGGATATGAGGATCTTAGCGTTATTAAAGAAAGTTAAGTATCCTGTTAACAGCAGGGAAGATACTAGAATATTAGCTACAATTACATAGAGCCACTGTTTGATTCTATGGTAGCTAAGGTAGTAGAAGAATATGCTCAAGGCTATATTTATCGTTCCGAAAGATATATACAGAATTGGTAGAAACTCTTTTCTATTTACAAGGTCTAATCCAGAAATTACCAATACTCCCATGAAGAAGAAGAGAGTTGATGCACTTAGAAACATTTGCTTTTTGTAGTTAGTGAAGTGGTAAGATTTTAACAACATTACTGCGAGTAGATAATAAGCTATTGAAAACAGGATTGTAGAGAAAAGAACAGGTATTAGGAACAAAACTAGGAAGTCAATATAGGTTATGCTGTAAAGATTGACCCTAACTTTATATTCCTCTTCAGTGAAGAAGAAAGGATTTGCAAACTTTATATCTACGTTCTCAGCATTCTCGGGTAGGTTTAATATTACTTGGTAAAACTCCTTATCATTTTTTACAGGCACGCCGTTAACTTCTTTTATATAGGACTGAGGAAGGATTTTTGTGAAATTCTCCGGTTTAAGAAACATTCCTATGGCGTCAACTCCAAGTTGTCTTGTTACTAGAAATGGAGGTAGCTTTTTGCCGGAAAATTCAAGTGACAGAAATAATTGTCTTATACTTAAGCCTAGAAGTCCTACGAATACTAGAGTAATTAAACCTAGGTAAAGGTGTTTCTTTTCTATCAGCTTCTTCACTGAAATATAATGAATCTAAGGTAATCTCAATTTCAATTACGTGCTGAGTGGAGGACTTTGTTGAAGTTGCATATTGAAAAGGACAGGTTGGTTTTGTTAATATTATTTTGATAAGGGGTATAAGAGATGATAAAGTTCATAGTTTTTCTTCTATTTCTACTGCCTTTAGGGGTTCAAGCTCTTGTTAGCTATCTAAGAAGGAAAACTGTTTTGTTTAAGGATATATGGGTAGGTATAGTAATTGCGGTAGTAGGAGCAATATTTGTTCTGCTTCTGAATGAGATAGTGAAGTTCTTGGTTGATGTGCTCTGGTTTCAAGAAGTGGGTTACTTCAACATCTTCTGGGGAATAATAGAATACAAGGTTATTATATTTTTAGTTACGTTTGGTTCTGTATTTTTGGGATTTTTGCTTTTTGTTTATATTCCTATGAAGCTTTTCTTTCCAAGGTTCCCAATAGGACTGATAAAAGTTAAAGAGTTTGAATTAATGAAAGCTATAGAGAAGTTTTCAAATATTTTGGTTTGGCTTATACTTTTAGTTGTTTCTGGGTATTTTGGATATGTAGCTGCTACAACTGATTGGATGAGTATTGCTAAGTTTTTTAGCAAGGTTAGCACTCTTGGCTACATAGACCCGATATTTGGTATGCCAGCAGAATTCTATATGTTCTCACTGCCCTTCATAGAGACTGTTTTTAACAATGTTCTGTGGTTTCTTTTCCTTGTATCAGTATTTACTATGTTCATCCTATACGTTTACCTCAGGTTTCAGGAGGGGTTTTATGGAGTGAGTTTTTGGTTTGCTGTGTTTTCTGGTAGAATGCCAAATAAGCTAGCAAGAGGTATTTTCAGGTATTCGGTTTTTGTCTTAATCGTGTGGTTATTTGTATTAGGGTGTAGAATAACTTTTATTACGCCTTACCAGATAATGTTTGTTGACAATGGACTTTTCAGTGGTCCTGGTTACAAGGAGGTATATGCTGTTCTTCCGGTGATTAGGCTCACTGGAGTTTTAGTCATACTGCTTTCAATAGTTTCTGTATTCTTATTGTTTAGGAATCAGATGAGGAGAATAGTTATCCTTTCTGGGGTTGTTGTTGGTGTATCGCTGTCAATCTTTGTGGTTTATCCGTCTATCGTGGAGATATTTGTAGTCAAGCCGTCAGAACTTGATAAACAGAGGGAATTCATAAAGCACAACATAGAGGCTACTCTCGTAGCCTACGGTCTTAACAATGTGAACGAGGTATTTTTTGATGCTAAACCTCTGACTTCTGAGACGATTTTCAGAAACGGAGAGGTGATACAGAACCTGAGACTCTGGGACTGGAAACCTTTAAGAGATGCGTATAGGCAGATACAAACAATAAGGTTTTACTACAAGTTTAATGACATAGACATAGATAGATATTCTCTAGGGGGAACTTTGAGGCAGATAATGATTTCGCCTAGAGAGCTGGATATAGAATCCTTGCCTGAGAATTCAAAGAGCTGGATAAATATTCACTTTAGGTATACGCATGGGATAGGGGTGGTGGCAACTCCTGTGAACGAAATATTACCGAATGGCATGCCCAAGCTTTTTGTGAAGGATATACCACCCGTAGCACTGTATCCCGAACTTTCGGTTGAAGAACCAAGAATTTACTTTGGAGAGCTTACGGATCACTATGTGTTTGTTAATGCTGGAATAGACGAATTTGATTATCCTTCATCGCTTGAAGGTGGAGAGGAAAATGTATACACTAGGTATAAGGGTAGTGCAGGAATAAAAATTGACACTTTTTGGAAAAAACTTCTGATTGCTTTGTATCTTGGTGAGGATATAAAAATTCTCTTTTCGGAGTATATAACCCCGGAAACAAGAGTTTTGATAAACAGGAATATACTTGGTAGGGTTGAGAAGATAATGCCCTTTATATACTATGAAAGTGACCCCTATATCGTCATTTCAAAAGGAAAGCTATACTGGGTTATAGATGGTTACACAGTATCTGATAAATTTCCATACTCAAGATATTTTGAAGATGTAAACTACATAAGAAACTCGGTTAAGGTTGTAGTTGATGCTTACAACGGGAATGTGGAGTTTTATGTGGTAGATACCAATGAGCCAGTGATAAGAGTTTTCAAGAATATGTTTAAGATAAAGTTTAGGGAACTGGGTGAGATGGATGAAAGTCTAAGGAAGCATATAAGGTATCCTGAAAGACTCTTGAGGATCCAGAGAAACATATACAGGGTTTATCATATGCGCGATCCTGAAGTTTTTTTCAACCAGGAGGATGTTTGGAATGTAGCAAAGGAGATAAAATTTGGTGAAACTATTGATGTGGAGCCCTACTACATTGTTACTAAACTTCCTGGGAGTAAGAACCTTAAGTTCATACTTGTTACTCCGTTTACGCCTAAGGATAAGGATAATCTTGTAGCTTGGATGTCTGTTGAGTGTGACTTTGAGGAGTATGGGAAAATAGTTGTTTTCAGAATGCCTAAAGACAGGCTTGTGTTTGGTCCTCTGCAGATAGAGGCTAGGATAAGTCAAGATCCCGAAATTTCCGCTCAAATAACTTTATGGAACCAACAAGGTTCTCAAGTTCTCAGGGGTAATCTAATGGTTTTACCTATTGAGAGCTCTCTTTTCTATTATGAGCCGATATATCTTCAGGCGGAGGAGGCGAAGATACCGGAGTTTAGAAGAATTGCGGTGTCGGATGGTGAGAAAATAGTATGGGATGAGACAGTTTCTAAAGCTATATCAAAGCTTTTCCTAGCTTCCAGGATTGATGTATCTGAGATAGAAAAGGTGATCTTAAGGGGGTCTGAGAAGTCTGGAGTCTCAAAAACTGTGATCTTAAGAGCGTTGCAATATATTGAGGAGTATAAGAAACTTACTGGGAAGGGGGATTTTGTAGAGGGAGCGAGAAAGCTAAAAGAGCTAGAAGAATTTTTAAGAGAGAACTCCAAGTAGCAATTCATAGTGGAATGCTTGACTTGAATCAAGCAAAGAGTGTTAGTTAAACTTCTACTATGACTTTTGTCCATCCTCTTGCTGAAAGGTATGCTTCCAAGGAGATGTTAGAAATTTTCTCTGAAGAGTTCAAATACAGTGTTTGGAGAAAGTTTTGGATAGCACTTGCGGAGGCTCAGAAGGAGCTTGGGCTACCGATAACAGATGAACAGATAGAGGAGATGAAGAGGTATGAGAGTGATCTCAATATTGATGTAGCAAGAGATATTGAGAAGGAACTTAACCACGATGTAATGGCTCATATTGAAGCTTTTGGGTTACAAGCTAAAAAGGCTAGGGGAATAATCCACTTGGGTGCAACGAGTTCTGAAGTTACCGATAACTCCGAGGCGTATATAATCCTAAAGGCATTAAGCTTGACGAGAAGAAGATTGGTTGATGTCATTGAGAGACTTATTGACGTAGGGGAGAAATACAAGGATCTACCTTGCCTCTCCTATACGCACCTACAGCCAGCGCAACCTACAACAGTAGGAAGAAGAATTATACTATGGGCTTATGACTTGTTTCTTGATCTTGAAGAGATTGACAGATTCTTGCCAACTATGAAGGCTAGGGGAGTTAAGGGAACTACGGGAACACAGGCTAGCTACGTTGAACTTTTTGAGGGGAATCACGAGAAAGTAAAAAAGCTTGACGAGATTGTATCGTCTAAACTCGGCTTTAAGGAGAGTTTCTGGATAACAGGACAGACTTATCCAAGGAAATATGACTTTATAGTACTGTCTAAACTAGCAATGATATCTGCGTCAGCCTCAAAGTTTGCTAATGATGTAAGGTATCTGCAAAGCATAGGAGAGATTGAAGAGCCGTTTGGTGAAAAGCAGGTAGGATCTTCTGCGATGCCGTATAAAAGAAATCCTATCCTGAGTGAGAGAATAAATTCTATTGCAAGATACCTCACAACATTACCATTGGTAGCTTTGCAAAACCATGCTACTCAGTTTCTTGAAAGGACTCTTGATGACTCAGCGAATAGGAGAATAATTATTCCAGAGGCTTTTTTATGCGTAGATGCGATTCTGATACTCTATAAGAAGATAGTTGAGGGGATGAAGGTTAATGAGACAGTGATAACTCAAAGAATGAAGGAAAAACTGCCGTTCTATGCGGTTGAAAACATACTTATGAGGGCTGTCAAAAAGGGAGGAGATAGACAGATCTTGCACAAGGTGATAAGAGACAAGGCTATGAAGGTTGTGGAGAAAGGTAGAGAAGGAGAAAATATAAGCTTACTTGATGAGCTTCTTGAGAAAGATGTGCCTCAGGTTCTGAGGGAGAGTGTTGAGAAGATAGATTCCTTTAGGGATTTTATCGGGAGGTCTGTTGAACAGGTTATGGAAGTTTCTGAAAAGATCAAGGAGTATATAAGAAACTCTAAACAATTAGCATAGCGTCACCATAACTGTAAAATCTGAATTTCTTCTCTATTGCATAACTGTAAGCTTTCATTATCAGATCTTTTCCAGCAAAGGCAGAGACTAGAAGGATTAGGGAAGATTTCGGAAGATGGAAGTTGGTTATCAAGTTATCCACAACGTTAAACTTAAACCCTGGATAGATGAAAAGCTCTGTTATTCCTTTGAAACCATTTCTATTTTTTGAGATATCTAGGAAAGTTGTCTCCAAGGCTCTTACTACTGTTGTTCCAACCGCAACAATCTTATTTCCTCGTTTCTTGCATTCAATAATATCATCTATGACTTCTTTTTCAATTTCCATATACTCTCCCTTCAATCTAAATTCCTCAATGTTCTTGGTTCTGATAGGTTCAAATGTTCCTAGCCCTATGTGGAGTGTGACATATCTTATAAGAACTCCCTTTCTTTCAATCTCTTTTAGCAGTTCTTCTGTAAAGTGCAATCCTGCGGTAGGTGAGGCAATGGAACCTGCAACGGAGGAGTATACTGTCTGATAGAAGACATTATCAGCCTCTGTAACTCTGGGTAGGTTGAGTTTTTCTCTTTTTTTCTCTATATATGGTGGTAGTGGGATCTCACCAATCTCCTCAAGATCGTTTACTGAGAAAGGCTTGTCGGATTCAAATAAACCTAACCCGTTCTCTACACCTTTGAAAGTGAATTTAAAATTTCTGATAGTTAGGATGTCTCCTACTCTAAGCCTTTTTATTTTTCTAACGAGTGCTAGGAATTCTTTAGTTTTTAGAAAGTTGGTGATTAACATCTCATGTTCCTTCTGTGTTCTTTCACATTTTGCATATATTCTGGATTTTACTACTTTTGAATTATTCAGAACTAACACATCGCCTCGTTCTAAGTAATCAACTATGTCTCTAAATGTTTTCTCGTAAAAGGAATGTGAGAGTCTGTCTACGACTAGTAATCTACACCTATCTCTTTCTGGAAGTGGTGTATGTGCTATCAGTTCTTCTGGAAGATCAAAGTCATAATAGTTTATGTCTGTCATAATTTCTCCTACAAGTTCATGTCATGAGATATCTTGAGGTTAATTCTCTCAATGTTTATTGTTTTCCCTGTAGTGGTGTCAATATCTGCGATTATACCATTTATTTCAAAGTTTCCTTCGGTGGATGGGTTTAGTCTCTCAGGTATTCCTATCACTAGTCTTTTCATAGACTCTTCAACTTTGCTACCGATCACGGATTTTGAAAAACCACACATTCCTATGTCTGTTATATATCCTGTGCCACCTGGTAGTATTCTTTCGTCTGAAGTTTGAACATGGGTGTGTGTGCCGAACAGTAGAGAAACCTTTCCATCTAAGAACCATCCCATAAGCATTTTTTCTGCGGTAGCTTCTGCATGAAAGTCTACTATTATCAAGTTTGTGAATTGTCCTATTTTTTTAACTTCTTCCTCAACTGCGTAGAAAGGAGAAACGAAGGGTGAATCCATGAAGATGCTTCCTATTACGTTTATTACACCAAGTTTTAGGCTTTGATCGTTATTGATGGGGATGATAGTGCTTCCTTTTCCTGGGAGGGAGGGGTGACAGTTTATAGGGCGCAATAGCTTTTCCGCGTCTTTTATGAAATTGTGGACCTCCTTTTTATCCCACACATGGTTACCAGTGGTAATCACATCTACGCCTACGCTTGAAAGCATTTTATATTCCTTTTCCATTATTCCTACTCCGCTAAAACTAGCATTCTCACCATTTACTATCACTACATCTGAATGGGTTATAGTTTTTAGGGTTGGGATATATTTTGACAAAATTTCTACAGCTTTGGTTCCGATGATATCACCAAGTGCTAGTATCCTTAGCTTCTTCATATTCCTTTGTCTTCCTTCCCTTCATTCTCTGAAGCTGGAAAAGAACCTCTCTCTCCCTGTCTTCAAGGGAATCTACTATAAACTTTATATTTTCTAAAAGTTCTGGTATTATGACATTATCTAGGGCATTTACTCTCCTTTGGGTTTTCTTGAGATCTTTTATCAAATTCCATAGTACTGCTTCCTTCTCAGCAACCTCTACTATTTTTCTAAGCAAGGTCTCAAACTTACTTTTTATAGACTCTAGTCTGTAGGATGAGAAGAAAGAGGAGTAGTTTATATGGGTATCCATTCTAATGTTCATAGACTTAACCACTGGCACGATGACGCCTATTATGTTTTTATGTAGTATGTCAAACTCTATCTCTCTAACATTTGCACACTTAAGCTCGTTGTATACAAACTCATCTCCCAGGATGGACTTTATGTAGATGAAATCGTTGTATATCTCCCTTACTAATTCATCAAACTCCGATCTAAGTTTCTTTACCTCTTTTACGACTGAGAGAATATTAGTGATCAATACTTCTTTTTTCTCGTCCAGTAAGTTTCTTCCGTCTTTTGCGAGTGATAGGAATTCTTTCGTGGTTATCAAGTTAAGCTTAGTGGGTACTACGTTTGGCATCTTCTCTTACCTCTGAGAACTATTATAAGGACTTTTTACATTCCTTTCAAACTCACTTTTTTGAAAGATCCTTTTTAGATATTCTTGACAAGAAATCTCAATGAGACGAAGGCGGAGGAAAGAATTGACAGTAAGGTGCTTATAAGAACTGGTGTGATAACATCACTAAGGCCTAAGTGGAAGAAGTCCTTCTTTATAAAGGTACTTACGACCTCGTATTTCTCTATGAGCAAGGATGAGTAGTTTATGAAAACTGTCTGAGACAACAAGCTTGAGAGTAGTGAGAACGAAAATACTACAACACTTATTAGGGAGGTTATCAAAACCGAGATATAGATCTTATTTGCTCCTAGTAGTCTCAATAGAGATAGAAACTCAACTTTTGTGGTGACGAAGAGCATTATTGAGATGAAAATGGAGACAACTGCGAATATACCAACTAGAGCGATTAGTCCGAGCACAATGTAAGATATGAAGCCCTTTATATTTTCTACGAATACAGTTTTGTCGGTAGAAGTTTCAACGACAAATCCCATTTTTCTGAGTTTGTTTATAACCTCGTTAACGTAGTCGTGGGAATAGGGTTCCACGTATAGCATTGAGTAAGTTTCTTTGTAATTTGGCACTAATCGTTTTGACAGGTATGAGGCGGCGTTTATGGGCATACATATGCTAAGTGGTGGGATGTTTTCGCTTATTCCGACAATAATGCCTTTAGTTTCTAAGTAATTAGGAAGGGTTCTAAAGCTTGATTTACCTGCGAAGAAGGTAAAGGTTAATCCTTTGAGCAAATTTTCAGTGACGGTAGGGGTTCCTTGTCCTCTGGCGAAAGCCAAATTATACCCTTCAATGATTCCCTTAGGCACAACAAATGGAATGGTATTCTCTCCTTCATTGTACTTGAAGGAGAGTCCTCTGAATATGTCCTTTTTAACAAGTTCGTAATCGACACCGTAAGTGACCATATCTGATCTTCCGGTTATGCCGAATACTACTAGTATCACACTGCTGGGGAAAGGAATTTCCATGACCCTGTATACTCTCTTAACTCCCTTCATTTTAGATATTTTGTGAAAATCGCTTGATGTTATCTCTGCGCCCTTGATGTTGCCGGAGAATATGTTTCTGGGTATTATTTTGGGGGTGACTTTTATTATGTCTGGTGGTAATTTTGAGCCTATGCTTTCCTCAACGGTTCTGTGTATAGCATTTCTGATTCCCAAAACTATCACAACGAAAGAAGAGAAGACGAAGATAGAGAGTATTAGAAAGAATAGGTAAATTTTCCCTTTTTGTAAGAGCAGTCTAAGTATTTTGAAGAAGCTAAGTATTTGGGATATCATATAATATCTGTTTTTTCTCTTTTGATTTTTGCACTAAGTTTAGATAGTTTTTCTTCTATTCTCTCATATCCTCTATCTACGTGGTAGAGTCTAAGTAACTCTCCTGTGCCATCTGCGCCGAGAAGAGCAATTATTAATCCGGCTCCTCCTCTTAGATCTGATGCCATTACCGTGGCTGGGTAAAGTTTGTCAACACCTTTTATTATTGCGGAAGCGTTCTCAATAGTTATATCTGCTCCCATCCTATTCATTTCTGCAGCATGAGCAAACCTGTTTTGGAATACTTTTTCAACGATGATACTTATTCCTTTGGCTTTGGTTAAGACTGCCATCAGTTGTGCTTGTAAGTCTGTTGGAAAGAGTGGGTAGGGGAGAGTAGTGACATTTACAGGTTCATATTTTTCAACACCTTTTACAAGTATTCTATTTTTATCAAGTATCTCTACTCTAGCACCCATCTGTTTAAACACATTTATGGGTTCTCTGAGATGGTTGGGTTCACAGTTTTTAACGATGATTTCTCCATTTGTCATCATACCTGCTAAGATATATGTTCCTGCCTCTATTCTGTCGGGGATGATTGTGTATTCAGCTCCTCTAAGCTTTTTCACACCTTCAATAACTATTGTATTTGTTCCATGTCCTTTGATTTTAGCTCCGCACTTTATGAGAAAGTTTGCTAAGTCAACAACCTCTGGTTCCATAGCAGCGTTGTCAATGACAGTAGTTCCTTTTGCTAGGGTTGCTGCCATCATAACGTTTTCGGTAGCAACAACGCTTGTTCCGTTAACTCCAAGCATGTTGACAAGACCTCCGGTAAGTCCATCTGTTTCGGCAACTATGTAGCCGTATTCAACCTTAACGCTAGCTCCTAGTATTCTCATTCCCTTGATATGCAGATCAACTGGCCTAGGACCGATTGCACAACCTCCGGGAAATGAAACTCTAGCTTTTTTTCTTTTAGCAAGCAGAGGTCCTAAAACTGCTATTGATGCTCTAATTTTCTTCACTATCTCGTAGGGGGCTTCATACGCATCTTCACTTCTAGTTTTTATCACCATGGTGTTATTGGAAAACAGAATCTCCTTACCTAGCTTCTCTAGAAGGACTTTCATTACTCTTACGTCCTCTAGATCTGGAATATTGTGGATGACTACATCATCCTCAATTAGAAGAGAAGCGCACATTATAGGGAGAGCGGAATTTTTGGCACCGCTTATTTCAACCTCACCAAATAGCCTGTGTCCCCCTTCCACTACTAGCTTATACATAAACTACTTGACTTTATACCTCTTTTTAAACTTCTCAACTCTACCGCCAGTATCAACGATTTTTCTCTTACCAGTATAAAATGGATGACAATTGGAACACACTTCTATGTGTTCTTCTTCAAAAACGGATAATATTTCAATAACATTTCCGCAACCGCACCTCACCTTAGAAACCTTCAGTACAGGATGAATGCCCTTCTTCATACACCTTACCCTAGAAAAGTATTATATTTGGTTTTCTCTTAGTCTTTCAAGAAACCAAAATTCAAAAGCAATGAGGTCTAATTTACATTTCTTACTTGGTAACTAAAATATCTCTTCTACTGATATATCGTCTTTCGTGCCAAGCTTTCTATCAGGACCTGGACTTACTATAACTATTTTGTTACCTCTTGTCTCAAACTTATATTCACTGTTCCATTCATCATAAAGCGCACTGGACTTTATGTATCCTCCATCTACTAGGTCTCTCAGAGATTTAGGCAAGGAGTAAGTAGCTAGTTTATAGTTGTATATCGCAGCTATTATTCCCCTGATTTCCATTTCCGTAGCTCTTTTTCTTGTAGCTTCTTCGGCCTTAAACAGGTTTGGTATAGCTATTGTCAGTAATATTCCTATTATTGCTAGCACTATCAGAATCTCTACAAGAGAGAAGCCTTTACTGTTTAGGAAACTTTTCACGAAACTTAGTAATGTCATACTGATATTATCTAAGAAAGGACTTTGCTTTTCAATAAACTAACAAAAATGAGTCTGGAGTTTGCTATTAGTTTTGTTTTCTGCTTTTCTCACAGTCTTATCGGGAATGGTGTATAGTGAAGGTAGGGATAGTGGTTAAGGTATTTGATGATGTTTTTGATGTTTTTTGGTAGTGTCAAGAGATGTGATAGTATATAATCTTGACCTAAGTGATAGAATTTTGTATATTATATAAAACATTTGTATTCGTATATGTGTTTTATTAATGGCTTTTTAGCAAAGTTAAAGTTTGTTGTGTTTTCTTTTATAGTTTTTTCTTTTGCACTTATAGGGTATGGTGAGAAAAGGGTAATATTTACCACAATTTTGCCACAAAAGTGGCTTGTTGATGGTATAGTTAGCAATAAGTTTGAGGTTTTGGTTATTGTTGAGAGGGGGAGGGATCCGCACACTTTTGAAGTCTCTCCTTCACTTGTGAAGAAAGTAGGTAAAGCTGAGGTGTTCTTTTCTCTAGGCCTTGGGGATTCTGAAGAGAATCTTATTCGTAAAGTGAGAAAGTCATTTCCAAAGGTGAGAGTTGTTGATATGTCCGAAGGGCTTAGTAAGCTAGCTTTGAGTGAGAAACATTTTGGTAAAGAACATCATTACTATTCTGGTTTGTATGACCCTCATGTATGGCTCTCTCCCCTTAATATGATAGTGATGGCTAGTAACATCTTGAAAGTTGTTGTTGGTCTTGATCCTCAGAATAGAGACTTTTATGAAGAAAACTATAGAAACACGGTGAAGAAGTTAAAAGAACTTCACGAAGAGATTGGGAAAATTCTTTATGATCTCAGAGGTAGGAAGTTTTTAGTTTTTCACTCTGCATTTAAGTATTTTGAGAAGGAGTATGGGGTTGTTGAGATAGCACTGGAGAGGGAAGGTAAGGATCCTTCGCCGAGAGAGCTTGTAAAAATCCTTAAAGTTGTTAAGGAGGAGGGGATAAAGGTTGTGTTTGTTCAGCCGGGTTTTTCAAGGAAAAGTGCTGAGGTGCTAGCAAAGGAGATTAGAGGAACTGTAGTTGAGATAAATCCTCTGGAGTATGATTATCTTGAAAATATGAGGAGGATAGCTATTCTTATAAGGGATAGTTACAGGTAATTCTATGAATGTTGTGGTATCATTTGAAAATGTAAGTTTCGGTTATAGCGAAGATTTGATGCTGTTTAGGAATGTTAGCTTGAAGATCTACGAGAATGAGTTTATAACTGTAGTGGGTCCTAATGGTTCTGGTAAGACGACTTTTGTTAAGATCATATTGGGTCTTTTGAGACCTAGGGAAGGTAGGGTTTTGGTTTTGGGGAAAGATCCTAAGGATTATAGTGGTAAGATTGGTTATGTGCCACAAATTGGGAATTTTGATGTTCAATTTCCTATAACGGTTGAGGAAGTACTATTTGGAGGAGTTTTGAAACCTTTTGGGAGGATTTTTAGTGTTGATAAAGAGAGAATCAAAGCTTTAGCTGAGGAGTTAAAGATTTCTGATTTGATGAGGAAGAGCTTTTCTTCGCTTTCTGGGGGACAACAGCAAAGGGTTCTGATCGCCAGGGCTTTAGCTTCTTCACCTTGTATCTTAGTACTTGACGAACCTTCCTCAAATATAGATATGGAAGGTGAGGAAATTGTAAATTCTCTTTTGGAGAGACTTAAAGGTTGGAAGACAATAATAGTTGTTACGCACGATACTGGTTTTGTGAATGATCTAACAGATAGAACTATATGCATAAGTGGTGGAAAGGTTAAGGAACATGGTGTTACTCCAGATAAGGCATTAGCGGAGATTTTTGGGTGTTTTGGAAAGAGTAAAAAGGTGTTACATGCGGGTTAGTTGTATGGAATTTTTTAAGGCACTTTTTGATCCTGAGATGTCTTTTGTGAGGAATGCGGTTATATCAGCTTTTTTGTCAAGTATTCCGATAGGAATTGTTGGTAGTTTTACTGTGGTGAATAGAATGAGTTATATTGCGGGATCAATAAGTCATTCTGTGCTTGGTGGTGTAGGAGTTTCTTTATACTTGAATACGGTGCTGGGAATAAATTTACTCTCACCTTCTCTTGGAGGAGCGCTGTTTGCAATACTTTCAGGGATCATAATAAGTGTGTTCTATCTTTGGGGAAAGGAAAGGGTTGATACTGCTATAAGTGTAGTCTGGATAGTTGGAATGTCCTTGGGAATACTTTTTGCGTACCTTACCCCAAGATTTACAGATATAACAAGCTATCTTTTCGGTAATATACTTCTTATATCTACTGAGGATATAGCATATATACTCATTATCTCTTTCCTAGTGCTAGGTATAACAGTTGTGTTTTTCCATCAGTTTGTCTTGGTAAGCTTTGATAAAGAATTTTCCAAGATTAGAGGCATTGCTCCTGAAGTGTTCTTAACTCTTCTGATTTTGCTTATCTCTATCACAGTCTTTCTTATGATCAAAACTGTGGGGGTGATTCTTTCAATAGCATTGATAACTCTCCCCTCAGCTATAGCTAGTTTCTTCACAAAAAGAATTTCAACAATGATAATACTGTCAACTTTTACAGCTATTTTTGTCCAATTTATAGGTATTGGCATAAGCTACGAACTTGATCTACCAACAGGAGTGCTAATAACCCTACTGTTAAGTGTTATCTACATTATACTTCTTGCTTTCAAAGGAGTTGTAACTAAACTCACTTTTTGATAAACTTTAATTTCCACGTGTTTTCCATAGCTACAAGTTGTGTGGTTGGTAATTTGGTGAAAAAGTCTTGAAAAAGGATTAGCCTTTGGGTTAAATTATGTTAACTTGTTTGTTTTTCCCAAAAACAACAAAAGCAAGGACAAAATCACGAAAAAAAGAGCAGTTACACTGCCAGATCCTGGAGTCTGTAGGATACGACCTTAGAGACACCTTTTTCTTCCATTGTAACTCCGTATATATCCTGACAGAGTTCTATTGTTGATTTGTTATGGGAGACAATTATGAATTGTGTTTTGTCTTTGAAGGAGAGTATTAGTCTTTTAAACCTTTCGGTGTTTTCGTCATCAAGTGAAGCATCTACTTCATCTAGTATTACGATAGGAGTGTTGGTTATCATAAGGGCGGAGAAGACGAATATTATTCCGACTAGGGCTTTTTCTCCACCTGACAGAAGTAATAAGTTTCTCACTTTTTTCCCAGGAATGTTTACACTAAGTTCTATTCCTCCTTCTATTAGATCGTTTTTATCAATTTCTATTCTTACTCCCCCTCCTCCAAAGATTTCTCTAAACACATCTGTTATTATTCTACTAATGTCCTCCAGGGAGTTTGAGACAATCTTTTCTATTTCACTGTTTATGTTGTTTATCATTTCTTCAAGTTTTTGTTTGCTTTGAAGGATATCCTCTAGGCTTGCTTTTAGGGATAGGTATTCTTTCTCAACTTCTTTAAATTCTTTTTCCGCATTCTCATTTATAAATCCTATCCCTCTTATTTTATTTTTCAAGGTTAAGGTTTCTTTAGTTATTTCTTCTAGAGACTTTCCTAGTTCTTCCTGAGAAAACAGATTTTCAATTTCCTTTATTGTCAATCCGTACTTCTCTGCTAGTTGGAGATTTGTTGTCTCTATATTGTTTTGTAGTGATTTAATCTTTTCTTCTGTTAGCAGAAGTTGTTTTTCAAGTTGGCTAACTTTTTTAGAAATTTCTTCTTTCTTGTTTGTGGTTTCTCTATACTTTTGGTTAAGCTCTTTTATGTTTAAGGATTTTTCTGAAACTACTTTTAGAAGGTTGTCTCTCTGGTTTGAGAGTTCTTCAAGGGTGAGTGTTAAGTTTTCTAGTAGTATTTGGTAATTTTTAATGTTTTCTTCTTCGGTTAGTATATCTTTTTGCTTAGCTGTTGTAAATTCTTTTATTTTCTCCGTTTCTTCTTCAATTTTTCTTATTCTTTCTCTTGATGACTTGATATCTGAGTGGATTATTGTGTTTTTGGTTTCAAGTTGCAAGAGTTCACTTCTTTTGTGGGAGATCAGGATATCTTTTTCCTTAATTTTTTCCTCAATCTCTTTTAGGGATAGGGCTTTTAGTTTTTCCTCTAGGTAAGGCTTTAGCTGAGATAGGTCTGGTTCTGTTGTTTTCTCTTCTGAGGGAGTGTTACTACTATCAATGTCTAAGTTTGACAGTTTGGTTAGAATGTTTGCGGAGTCAAGTTGAAGGCTTTGGATATCAGATAGAATTTGTTTTAGATCTTTATCCAAGCTTTCCAGTTTTTGGAGTTTGTCCTTAAGTTCTTTTTGCAGGGATTCAATGAGTTTTTCGTTTTTCGTAAGCTCCTGTTCTTTTGTTGATAGTATTATCTCAGTTCTTTTTTGCTTCTCACGCAGTTCTGAAATCTCATCCTTTTGGACGTAGATTTTTTCTTGGATTTCCTCAAAGGATTTTCTCAGTGATAGGATGTTTTCATCTATCTCTATCTTCTTTGATATGAATTCAGTTGCGGTTGATAGGTATGGTAAGGTCTTAATTTTTTCATAGAGTGTTGTTGATAGTTGTTTTATTTCTTCTACTTTTATCTTGATTTCTTGTTGTTCCAGTTTTTGGCTTAGGATTATTTCGCAGATATTTGTAATTTGCTGAGAGGTTAGGTCTACTTGGCTTATGAATTCTCCTATCTTTATTGCACTACTACTTATATTGTTTGAGAACTCTTGAAACATTCTTTCGGACTGTTTTGAGAGGTTGCTTATTAAGGTCTGTATTTCGTTAGCTTTATCTTCAAGTGTTTTTATATTTAATAGCTTTCGGGATAGTTCTGGGGAGATAGTGTCTGCTTCCTGTCTTAGGTTCTCTATTTCTAGAACTATTCTGTCTCTTTCTGCTTTTGTTTCATTTAAAGACTTTTCTATCTCTTGGATGAGAGTTGATAACTCAGCTTTAGATTTTATTAGTTCTTCCTTCTTTGAGTAAAGCCAGTTTGTTTCCTTTGATAGAGTATCTATTTTTGAGATTATTGTTTTTATAGATTCTACTTTTGATAGTAGTTTTTCCTTTTGGTTTTCAAGTTCACCTTTTTCGGTTTCAGTATTTTTGATAGTTTCTTTTAGTTCGTGGGTGTGGTGTTGAATTTCAGTTGCTTCATTTGAGAGTTTCTCTATTGTTTCAAGTAGTAGGAGTTTCTCTTTTTCTAGTTCTTCTTTTCTTTGAAGTTCTTTTGTTATGGAGGAGGTGTATATGTCAATAGTTCGTTTGGACATTTCTATCTTTGTTTCTAGAGATTTCTTTTCTAGTTCTTTGGATTTTATTAGTTTCTCAACTTCGTTTAGTTCTTCTCTTTTTATGGAGAGTAGGTTATTTTCTTCTTGGAGTAGGGTGTCTAAGTATGAGAGGGAATTGGTGAACTCTTGTAGTTTATCGTTTAGGGATTTTATTTCTTTTTCTATTGCTTCTCTTTCTAGGAGTAGGGGAGTTAGTTCTTGCTGGTAGTGGATTACTTTAAGCAATGAAAGGAGCTTTTCAAGGTGTTCTAGTTTTTCGGAGAGTTTTCTGTATATGTTGAGTTTTTCTAGTTCAATCTTAAGTCTGTTGTAATCTTTTTCTATTGACTCAAATCTAGCAATAAGTGTTGTAAGGTTTGAGTTTACCTCAAGTAGTCTTTTTTCTGCTTCCTTTTTCTTAAATTTTACCTTACTTAAACCAAGTAGTTCGTCTACATAATCTCTTTTCTCTTGCGGTGTTCCTACAACAAGTTTTTCTATTTCTCCCTGTCCTATTATTGAAAATCCTTCTTTCCCAAAACCCGTTCCTAGAAAAAGGTTTACTACGTCCTTTACTCTTACCTCTTGCTTGTTTATAAGAATTTTCCCTTCCCCAGATCTGTAGTATCTTTTTAGGATTTCAACTTCATCTATTGGAATGGGTAATATTCTTGTTGTGTTATCAAAAAGAAGAGATACCTCGGCTACGCTTAGGGAAGGCCTATATTGGGATCCTGCGAAGATAATATCTTCAAAAGTGTTACCTCTTAGGGCTTTTGAGCTACTTTCTCCTAATACCCATCGTATTGCATCAATTATGTTACTTTTGCCGCTTCCATTTGGTCCAATGATTGCGGTAACCGGAGAGTTGAACTCAATCTTACTTCTGTCTGCAAAAGATTTAAAACCGAAAAGCTCAACTTTCTTAAGAAAAACGGGCATCTGTCCCCTCCGTTCTGGAAAGTGCTTTGGAATTATAAATTGCACAAAGTAGGAATTACGAGTTGGGGAACTAGGTCGTTTGTTTCTAAAACTCCAAAAAGCCTTATATAATTATGTTAAATTGTTTTTTTACCCCTAAACAAACAGACACAAAACAAAAACCCAAGCCAATCCCAATAGAAGGAGGGGCTATACATAGTTTTAAACCTTAGGTTTTAAAACTTTGCATAATTATGTTAACTTGATTGTGTATACACAAAAACCAAAGAGAGCACAAAAACAAACCTTTAAAACACAAGCAACAATCACACATAATTACAACATGAACAAAGACCTAAAAGAGAAATGTGGAATTATTGCAATTCATGGACAGACTGATGAGATCACACAAAAGGCATACATACTAATGAACTCACTACAACACAGAGGGCAAGAAGGAACAGGTATAGCATTTTACTCTCAGGGAGAATTTCACAGACTGGTAGTTAGGGGGCTTGTTAAGGATCTTTTCTCAGTAGAAATTCAGAAAATAAGAGAAGCTACAAGTCTAATAGGGCATATTAGGTATTCAACCACAGGTTCGGATGATATATCAAACTTGCAACCCTTCGTTTCTAAGACAATTGATGGGAAAACAATAGCGCTTGCACACAATGGTAATGTAACGAACGCGCTTGAGGTTAGAAATTCTCTGATGAGAGAAGGGCACACTTTTTTTACTACAACTGACAGCGAAGTAGTTTTGCACCACATTGTGAAGGAATACAATAAAAGTCTAGACATACAACACTCGGTTGAAAGTGCTATTAGGACGTTTGAGGGAGCGTTTTCTATAGTTTTGCTTTTTGATGATAGTGTTATAGCATTTAGGGACAGATATGGCTTTAGGCCATTAGTTTTTGGAAAAGATGGTAAAACCTGGTTTTTTGCTTCTGAAGATACAGCACTTAGGAGTATAGATATTTTTGAGTATGAAGAGGTTCTGCCGGGTGAGGTTGTGTTTGTAAGTAAGGAGGGGATGCACAGAAAAAGAGTAGTTGGAGAAGAAAGTTTCAACCATTGTATATTTGAGCTTGTGTATTTCGCAAAACCGTCAAGTAATGTTTTCAATCAAAGTGTATATAGTTTCAGATACAGGTGTGGAGAGAAACTAGCAGAGTATGACAAAGGTGAGAGGTTTGACGGGGTGATTCCTGTTCCTGACTCGGGATTAATAGCAGGCATGGGGTACTCGAAGAAAAAGGGAATTCCTATGATTATGGGACTGATAAGGAGTCACTTTACAGGTAGATCTTTCATCCAACCTTCTCAGAGTATGAGAGATGGGGTTGTAAAAACTAAATTTTTTGTGCCCACGGATGTAGTTAGGGGCAAGAAATTGGTTCTGATAGATGACTCAATTGTAAGGGGAACAACGATGAGAAGAATTGTTGAACTGTTGAAGAAGAACGGAGTAAGGGAAATACACCTTAGGGTTGCTTCACCACCCGTAAAATCTCCTTGCTATTTTGGTATAGATTTTCCTTCAACTGAAGAGCTTATAGCAAATCAGAAAACCATTAGCGAAATTAGGAGATACTTGAATGTTGAGAGTATAAAATATTTAAAATTGAACGATATGATGGAATTGGTGGAGGGGAACGAAAATTTCTGTAATTCTTGTTTCTCAGGAAAATATAGGGTAAAGGTGAAGCACCTAAGTAAAGATATCTTTGAGACTGAAAAGTGAAACTATGGAGGAAAAGCAGAGTAGACTTAGAGCTTCAAGAGTACCTGTAAATATAGAGGCAGTATACGAATTTAAGAGGATGAAGGGTAGATGTACTATCCTTGACATTTCGGAAACTGGGATGAAGGTAGAGGTTAGGCAAATATTTGTCCCTGGGGACATGATAAAGATTGTCTTTCCAATAATGTACGAAGGAAAACCCTTTACCATTGAAGCTTGGTGCATAGTCAGAAACAGCAGTGGAAACGAAATAGGTGTTGAATATGATGAACTTTCTAATGAAAACAAGAGAAGGCTTATAGCTTATGTAGAAAATCTCCTTCTACGCCACGGTAAGGGCAAATACGAGACTTACTGAATAAACTGTAGTATGAAATTCCTTACTTCCAACTCAACTTCTTTCATTTCATTCTTGAGGTTTTCAGATATTCCTACATCTCTTGAGGGTGAGAAATCGTAGAAAACTTTCATTAGAATCCATGGTATCTGGTTGAACCTTATAGTTCCATCCTCAAACAGGGATATACATATTTCATTGGCTACATTAAGTGAAATTCTTCTTTTTCTCTCCGACGTTTGCAGATCTTTTACTATAGACATCAGAGGAAACCTTGAGACATCTACCTCAAGGAATCTTATGTTGTTTCCTACTGGAGATTCACCCTTAACTGACTTATCCAATAGTCTTGGTATCCTTGGATAGAACATAGCACTTGCTACTGGGAATATCATATCAGGTCTGTAATATATAGTCCACACAGTTCCGTCCTTAAGTAATACCATGCTATGAATCCTTGACTCTGGATGAATTACAACCTCTATGTCTTCTATGCTAGTTCCAAAGAATATATGTGCTTCAAAAACTTCCAAGACCTTGTTAAACATTGTAGCACTGTTAAATGTAACAATTTTCCCCATCTTCCAGTTAGGGTGACACATAACCTCAGAAATGGTTATCTTTTCAAGTTCTTGCAGGGGCTTATTCAGGAATGGCCCTCCTGAAGCAGTAATAATGTATCTCTCTACGTTTTCTTTCCCAACTCTGGAGACCAAGTTGAATATTGTATTATGTTCGCTATCTAGGGGTATTACTTCTAGGTTATTTTCTCTCGCAAGATTCATTATCTCGTATCCCCACATAAAAATGCTCTCTTTATTAGCAGTCAATACTCTCTTTCCACCCTTTATGGCTTCAACAGTAGGAAAAACTCCCGAAAATCCATCTACTGCAACTACTACTGTGTCTATCTCTTCATCATTACATATCTTAACTATTCCTTCGTGTCCCGTTAAGACTTCACATCCAAGGTTTTCCGTACTTACACTTATGCTCTCTGGTGGTTCATCCACATAGACATACTTGGGACTAAATTCTTTTGCTTGTTCCAAAACCTTATCTATGTTTCTCCTTACTCCCAAGGCTTTCACCAAAAAATCTTCCGGAAAAATTCTGACAACCTCTAGAACTTTTTCTCCTACCGATCCCGTTGAGCCGAATATGGCTAGCTTTCTCATAGAAGGATTTTATCGGAAAGGATCAAGAAATTCCAATTTGGAGAACCAGATACTGATAAACATATATTTGTGTAATACCACTTGGTGGGAGTAGGATAGTGGAGGTAGCAAAGGGCAGGTTCTTTCAGTTTTTTGCAATTACTACTTATACATATGCTCTATCATTTTGCCTTCAATTATGTACACTATATCCTCGCATATGTTTGTTAGTAGATCTCCTATTCTCTCAAGATCCTTGAATGCGAGGATAAGAAGGAGAGTTTTCTCCATATCTCGGTCCTTTTCTGCCTCTTCTATGATTCTTCTTACTCCTTTGTCTCTAAGCATGTCAATTTCCCTATCCATGGTTATTACCTCTCTTGCCATGTCAGAATTGTGGTCTATGAAAGCTCTAACTGTTTTGTTTATCATGATTGTTAAGGTGTTGAAGATAGACTCTATCTCTTCGGGAATTTCTATCTTTCCTATACTAAGAGATTTGATGGTGTTGCTTGCAATGTTCACACTATGGTCACCAATTCTCTCAAGATCCTTGTTCATCTTTATTGCCATTACTAATTTCCTTAGTATCTCTCCCTCTGGCTGATAGAGAGCTATTGCTCTTATTATTTTGCTTTCTATACTTATTTCCATTTGGTCAACCTTTTCGTCGTTTTTTATTACCTTCTCGCATTTTTTCTGATCAAACTTCTTTAGACCTTTCACTGCCTCGTAAAGCATTTCAGTTATCATTGAAGCTACATTAATTAGGTCCTCTTCTATTTGGTTAACCTCTCTTTCCAGCCTTATCATACATACCTCCTTATAAGCTAACCAAACCTGCCGTTTATATAATCTTCGGTTCTTTTGTCAGAAGGTGAGGTAAATATCTTTTCTGTTTCGTCAAACTCCACAAGTTCGCCTAAAAGCATAAAGCCTGTATAGTCTGATATTCTGGACGCCTGTTGCATATTATGAGTTACTATCACCACAGTATAGCTCTGAGAGAGTTCAACTATGAGATCTTCTATCCTTGCTGTTGATACGGGATCTAACGCAGATGTTGGTTCGTCCATAAGAAGTATTTCGGGTTTTACTGCCAGTGCTCTTGCTATACAAAGTCTCTGCTGTTGTCCTCCAGAAAGTGAGAGAGCAGATTTATGCAGTCTATCTTTCACTTCTTCCCACAGTCCTGCTCTTTTAAGGGAATCTTCCACAATCTCATCCAAAGTGCTTTTCTTCTTGATCCCTCTTAGCCTTGGACCAAAGGCAACATTATTGTATACTGAGGTATAAAACGGATTAGGTTTTTGAAACACCATTCCTACTTTGCTCCTTAGTTCAAAGTCATCCATGGAGCTATCATCTAGTATGTTCTTGCCTTCCAAAATTATCTCACCTTCTATTCTTACTCCATCAAGTAGCTTATACATCTTGTTTAAGGTTCTTAGCAGTGTTGTTTTACCACAACCTGAAGGCCCAATCAGTGCAGTTACCTTGTTCTTCACGATGTTCATGTTTATGTCCTTTAAAGCTCTTGTTTCTCCATACCAAAAGTTCAGGGATTTTATGCTTATTATTATCTTTTCGGCCTTCTTACCTTCGCTGTATAAGTTAGCCATCATCCCTCCCAAGAATTATATATTTTTTGTTTTCCTTAGTCTTCCTCTTAAGAATATAGCAAACAGATTTAACATAAATGTTAGTACAAGTAAGACTAGCGTGGTTCCAAACTGAATTGGCATGGTTGCATCCACATCCACAGACTGTGTAGCCATTATGTATATGTGGTATCCTAATTCCATAAACTGATCTGTTAGTGAGCTTGGTAAGTAGGGCAGATAGTAGGCAACACCTGTGAAAAGAATAGGTGCAACCTCCCCACTTCCCCTAGATACCGCAAGGATACTTCCAGTAAGAACTCCCGTCATTGCCCTAGGTAATACCACTTTAAATACGGTCTCGTACTTAGTTGCCCCCAATGAGAAAGCAGCTTCTTTAAGTGTTTCTGGAACCGATTCTAACGCTTCTTTTACGGACACTATAACAACCGGCATTGTCAAAACTGCCATGGTAAGGCCAGCCCATATAAGTGCAGGTTTGCCCCAAGTAAGCTTACCACCGTAAAAGAGATTGTCTATCGTTCCTCCCAGGGTAATGACAAAAAACGATAAACCAAACAGCCCCAAGATTATACCCGGAATGCCAGCTAGAGTGCTAATTGAAAAATACACTATCTTATAAAAGTAAGATTCTTTATTAGCATACTCACTAAGATAGATTGCAGTAATCACCCCAACAGGAATACAGAAGATAGACATTACTAGCACAAGTAGCACAGTCCCAATTATTCCCGGGAATATTCCTCCTTCCGTCATGCCTTTCTCTGGAGCCCCGGTTAAAAAGTCCCACGTTATCTTTTGATAACCACCAATGAATATAGTTGTCAAAATAATCACAAAGATTAACACTATCAATACTACTGAAAAACCCAGTAAGAAGCGTGTTAGAGTATCTTCTACCTTATACCTACTCTTTAGTCTCTTTAAACTTCTGTTTTCTTCTAGGTTTGTTCTCCTAACAAGAGTTTGAGAAATTCCTCCTTGGGTCATACAATTCCCCTTATGAATAAAGTTTTCTCCTCAGTAACGAAGCAACCACATTTGCAATGGTGTTGAATATCAAAGTAACTACAAGCAAAATAAACCCTATTATGAACAGAACCACGTAATGCTCACTACCAATATGAACTTCACCCATTTCAGAGGCAATTGTAGCAGACATGGTTCTGACCGGAAGCAAAGGATCCCAGAGTGGTATAGGAGCATTACCTGTAGCCATCAAAACTATCATTGTTTCTCCAAACGCTCTCATACCCCCAACTATTCCCGCTGAGAAAACAGCATTAAGAGATGAGGGTAGAACTATTTTCCACGCAATATGATGTTTTGAAGCTCCCATAGCATAAGCAGACTCTATAATGCTCCTTGGCACTGCATTCATCCCGTCTTCACTTATAGTAAAGACAACAGGTATTATAACTAGTGATACACCCATACCTCCAACTACTGCATTCAACCTAAAATCCCACTGTAAAACACTTTGTAGAAAAGAGGCGGCAACTATAAGCATAAAAAAGCCTATAACTACAGTAGGTAAACCAGCTATTAGCTCAATTACAGGTTTAACAACTTCTTTAACCCTCCTAGATGCATATACACTCACATACAAAGCAGACAATACCCCCAATGGAAGAGCTATAACTAATGCAATTAAAGCAACTTTTAGCGAACCCATTATCAGAGGGATAATACCATACCTAGGTTCTACGTTTATTGGCTGCCAAGACAGAGAGAGTAGGTTTCTAAAATTTGCGTTTTCGCTTACATAACCCTTTGTAAAAAGACTAAAAGCTTCTTTGAATATAAAGATTATAACGAAAGCAAGAAGAATTATAGTTAATCCTGCTACCACGTAGACACCAATCCTAGATGCAAAATCCACAAACTTTCTTCTGAAAGTATTCGTCACCATAAAAGAAGTGTCTCTCTTCATATTCTCCACACAGAGTCGTAAGGAAGTTACATTAAGAACAATTTTGGATCATCAATGTAAAGATAGTGTAAAGAGATAGAAAAGAGAGTGTTAAGCTTGAGAGACTGCTTAAGTTAACATAATTAATATTATCGGAATTGAATAAAGCCCAAAAACTCTAATATACTAAGTTGCTTCCAAGGATTTTCCGGACTTAGAATAAAGCTATAGAAGAAGAGGTTGTATCTATGAAAAAAACCATTGCTATTTTGACATATCTCTCCACAATAATTTTATACTCTGGGTGCTCTGCAGGTTTTTATCAATATCCTAGAACACTTGAAGAAGGAAAATTTGAAATAGGCGTCGGAACATTTTTTTCAATATTTCAGGTACCAAGTTACATTTACCCTTCCTACGAATACACAAACCAGCTTTCGTTCGTTGGCTATCCAGACTTATTCCTAAGGTATGGTATCTCAGACAATGTGGACGTAGGCATAAGGTTATGGGGACTTATGGGCTTTCTTTCTGATATAAAATTGCAGTTTCTTGGAGATAAAGATTCGCTATTTGCTAGCTCCGCAGACCTTGAATTTGGAGCAACCTTCGTTCCTATACCAACTTACCCAGGAACAACACCTGGAGGCTTAATGGCATTATCCATAGCTCTACTCGGAGACGTAATGCCTTCAAAAGATTTAGGATTTTACTTCGGTGCAAAGGTTAGACTTACTTATGTTCCTTCACCATTCACCTACTATACACCAAACCCGGTCCCTCCCACAAGTCTAGGTCTGACTTCAATATTCACCGCTGGGGTATTGTTACTAAATTCATATAACTACAACGTAATCTTTGAAGTAAACTTCATGAAGAGTATTCTCAGTGAAAAGTGGGCTCTAGGTCCCTGTATAGGAGTGAAAATAAAGTTTTAGATTTACGGGGGGATTTATGAGGAAAATAAGGAATATTATTATCATTTCACTAATGATCCATCTGGTAATTTTACTAACCTCCTGTGTGATCGGAAGTCCCGAAGGTATTGTCATAGGACCATATGTATGGTTTATTCCAGAATGGGTGCCAACTGACCTAACTAACATAGAGTTACAATACTATTACCCTGATTTCACCTTCTTGACCCCAAACAGAATCTATTTGGATTCGCCAAATTCTCTCAGTATATTGACAACTATCAGGGCATCAAACAAGATGGTGAGAGTTCCCATATATCAGGCAGACACTATCCTAGCAAGTCTTACCGATCCTTTGGAAGTTCGCATAAGAATATCCATATCACAGGACACAGAGGGTGAAAAAGAAATTACAAACTTGCTAATTACCGTTTCTAACCAAACTAATTCTACCTACATTACAAGAATATACTGCTACCCAAGTGGTAATGACTTCTCAGTAGGAAGTTCCCTAATAAGAGCAGTACTTTTATACTATCCCTCTGCTACTTCTTCCGAATATAGGACTAATACTTTTCTAAGAAACGCTTGGATCTGTAAAGGAGGAACTTACTACGTTTGCACAATTCCTTTATCTAACAACATGGCAAACTTTCCAGACACTATCTTATATCTTTACAAAATAGATCAAGAGAATATCATCAGGATAGCAAGTGACGACAACTCAGGGTATTCAAATAAGCTATCAAAGCTACACACAAGTTTATCTCCAGGGGAGTATCTGATAAAAGTAGCACCTGGAGATAAAAACACAATAGGACCCGCAAACCCATTTGCTGTCTATTTTGGAAAGAGAGAGATAACTGTTAGCTCAAACGATAGCTTCCATGAATTTACAAATTATTTACCGGTAGATGCAGTAACACTGATTCAGGATATACCCACGAACACCTTTATTCCCAAAGAAGTCCCGATGTATTTCAAATTCACAATACCAGAATAAAACTAAGTCACTATATTTACCAATCTCTTTGGAACAACAACAACCTTCTTTGGAACACCACGGAGATTCCTTTTTACTACCTCATTATCAAGTGCTATCCTCTCAAGTTCTTCACTGCTTATATCGGCTGGAACAGTTATTCTTGCTTTTACTTTCCCATTCACTTGGATTACAATCTCTATAGTATCGTACGTCAGAAATCTAGTGTCATAAGCAGGCCACTTCTTCTGACACACCATCCCCTCACCTCCTATCATCTCCCAAAGCTCCTCAGCAACGTGCGGAGTAAAAACATACATAAGAATCAGAAGTTTCTCAATGCCTTCCCTAAAAACGGAACCACAAACGTTTTCACCGGAAACATAAGCATAGAGAGAATTGGTAAGTTCCATAAGTGAAGCTATAGCGGTATTAAAGCTAAAATCTCTTTCAATATCATCGGAAACTCTTTTGATGGTAAGGTTTATCTTTATCAGTAAGTCTTTTTCACTTTTACCAAGCGAAAGAGACTCAATGTTAGAGTAATCAATAGAAGGTGAAGACTTCAGCAGTTCTAGATTACCAGTCACTAGTCTCCAAACCCTATTTACAAACCTATATGCTCCTTCTATACCTTCATCACTCCACTCAAGATCTTTCTCGGGAGGTGCAGCAAAAAGTATGAATAACCTTACTGCATCTGCTCCATATTTCCTTACCATTTCATCAGGATCAACGGTGTTATGCTTGGACTTAGACATTTTTGCTAATTCACCTATCTCTTCCTCAAGCTTCCTTAGAATCTCATTAGTCAAAACCTTATTATTCATAGCTTCAAAAAGCAGTGATACATTGCTAGCTAAATTTAGATGATTTTTCTCCATAATATCTTTTATGGTAGTTCTCGCGTTAGCAGTTAACTCAAGCTTAGCATCAGGGTAACGCTGTTTAAGAGCTGCGATAAGCTCTTCATCTGAACTATCCTCAGAAAGTGATAAAAACTCCAACATTGACGAAATACTAACCCATTTCTTGCAAACCATCCCCTGAGTGAGAAGGTTAACAAATGGTTCATCACTATCAACAAGTCCCAGATCCTTCATAAACTTATGGAAGAACCTTGCGTAAAGCAAATGCAAAATAGCATGTTCAATACCACCTATATACTGATCAACATCAAGCCAATATCTGCTTTCTTCCCTATCAAAAGGGAGCTTATGAGATTTAGGTGATGTATACCTAGCGTAATACCAACTTGAGTCAAAAAATGTATCCATAGTATCAGTTTCCCTTCTTGCTTGAGCACCACACTTTGGACAAACTGTTTTCAGAAACTCTTCACTCGTTTCCAGAGGGTTACCCATTCCTGTGAACTTTACATCAGTAGGGAGTAAAACTGGCAACTGTTCGTAAGGCACTGGAACGTAGCCACACTTATCACATTTTACAAAGGGAATTGGAGTTCCCCAGTATCTCTGTCTGGATATCAACCAATCCTTTATCCTATAGTTATACTTTCGCCTACCCAACCCCTTCTCTTCAATGTAGTCAATTATCTTTATCAAAGCCTCACTGCTTTTCATTCCCGAAAATTGAGCGGAATTTACCATAATTCCCTCTTCTACATATGCAGAAGTCATCTCCTCGGGTTTTAGGTTCTCTCCTTCGGGCTGTATTACAACCTTGATAGGCAATCCATACTTTTTAGCAAACTTAAAGTCTCTCTCATCATGCGCAGGAACACACATTATAGCTCCGGTGCCATATTCCATTAGGACAAAGTTTGCAACCCACAATGGCACTCTCTCCTCGGTCAATGGATTGATCACATATTTTCCTGTAAATACTCCTTCTTTCTCATATTCTTCAGACGTCCTGAGACGGTAGTCTTCTTTCCTCATCTTTCTAACTTCAGGTTCTATACTAGGATTGGTTTTGATTATCTCATCAACAAGGGGATGCTCAGGAGCAATAGCCATAAAGGTAACACCGAAGATTGTATCAGCTCTTGTGGTAAATATAGGAAAGTCCCTTCCATCCTCAAGCTTAAAGTTGACCACAACTCCAAAACTCTTACCTATCCAGTTTTTCTGCATTAACAAAACCTTTTCCGGCCATTTGCCAAGTTTTGAATGATCCTCAAGCAGTCTATCAGCATACTCCGTTATCTTGATAAACCACTGCTCTATGTTTCTTATCTCAACCTCAGAGTCACACCTCCAGCATTTACCATCTATAACTTGCTCATTAGCTAAAACAGTTCCACAGTGTGGACACCAATTTACGGGAGAAGCTTTTCTATACACAATACCCTTCTCATACATCTTCAGGAAAAACCACTGATTCCATTTGTAGTATTCAGGATCGCAAGTTGCAATTTCTCTATCCCAATCATAGGCAAACCCTAACCTCTTTAGCTGTTGCTTCATCACTTCAATGTTCTCATATGTCCATTTAGCGGGATGCACACCCTTACTGATAGCAGCGTTTTCAGCAGGCAAGCCAAATGCATCCCAACCTATCGGATGAAGAACATTGAACCCTTTCATCTTCTTGTATCTCGCAACAACATCACCTATAGTGTAGTTTCTAACATGCCCCATGTGGATTTTACCCGAAGGATAAGGAAACATAACAAGAACATAGTATTTCTTTTTGCCCACATCAAACGATGACTTGAAAATCCCTTCCTTTTCCCATCTCTCTTGCCACTTCTTCTCTATTCTCTCAAACTCATAGTCCATACCCTTCCCTCCCTCGCAAAGTTCTAAATTTTAAACAACAAAACCTTTCAGATTCACTATAACCCAAAATTTAACAGCAAATTCCAAAACTTAGCAATTAGGCAGTTTTTCCTCTACTTTCCTCACAGCATCTATTAGAACCATGAAACACTCTTCCTGATAAACATTTGGGAATTCCGGCGTAAGGTGAAGCTTTAAGCTATTCGCCAATGACTTTAACTACAAGGCGCTTTCTTCTTTGACCGTCAAATTCGGCGTAGAATATCTGTTGCCAAGGTCCAAGATCCAGATCTCCGTTTGTCACGGGAATTATGACCTCATGATTTACAAGTATACTTCTCAGATGAGCATAACCATTATCTTCACCTGTATAGTTGTGATGATAATGGGCATTCATAGGAGCAAGCCTTTCCAATAACTCACTCAAGTCCTTTTGAAATCCCTTTTCGTTATCATTTACGAAAACCCCAGCGGTTATATGCATTGCAGAGACTAATACAAATCCTTCCTTTATACCACTTCTCTTCACAATTTCCCTGACGCTATCAGTTATCATTATATACTCAATCCTGTTTTTTGTATTAAACCAAAGGTATTCTGTATGGAACCTCATGGCAGAGTATCTCGTTTACAGTATTTTAAACCCGGGGCCTAGCTCCTTTCTAACTCTTCTCTGGTAGCAGAGCGTGAAACCTGCAATTGGGCAAAAATTTCCTTTAGCTTAACAAAAGCTTTTCGTAGTCTTTACAATCACCAACCATAATTAAATCAAAAGCAAAAAGGAGGGAAACTATGAAAAGACTTCTAATACTAATCCTCATTACCCTATTAGGTTTGAGCTTTGCATATGCTCAACCTGCACAACCTGAGCCTCAGCTTTCCTCCGAACCTAAGCAACAGGAAGTTAAAAAGGAGGAAAAGAAGGATGACAAACCTGAGGTAAAGATTGAGTTTACAGTATTTTCGGGATACCTTTACAACCCATCTACAGTACAGAACAATTCTACTAACTTTAACTCTTTCTATCTAAACAGAGCGTTTGTTGACTTTAAGGTTGATTTCAAGAACGGGATCAGACTGAGAGTTACTCCGGATGTTAACCCAACGACTAGTGGATGGATCCTTAGGCTAAGACACGCTTTCGTTGACGTAAGTGTCATCAGGGATTTGTTACTCGTATCAGGTGGTATCACACGAACTGAATGGATTGGATATGTTGACGAATTCGTCGGAATGAGGTATATCACTTTAAGCCCTGCCGATAGATTTAGGTTGAGAAGCTCGGTAGACATAGGTGTAAGCTTAACCCTCACTCCAATGAAAGGGTTTGAAGTATTTGCAGGTATATTTGATGGGAACGGATTCTCCAGAGGCTCGGATGATGTTCAAACTATCCAGGTTGTTACAAACTTCAGGATAGTTGGAAACAACTTGGTCATGACGGTAACTACAAACCAACTAAACTACATAAATGTCTCCAAAGAAATAGGCACAAGAGTGGTAATAGCACCGGTTTATCTACTAACAGGAGACACCAACTTCCTAAATATGGTAGTAGCTTTGCACACATACAACACAATTCTTACACCAGACATGACAAATGCATCAGGAACCGAACTTTATGGAATAGGAATTGGTATCAACTATAGTCCGATAAGAGTGTTCTCCGAATATTCTGTGTATACTACTATCCTACAGAATGTCTCCAGCACACATGGAAATTATTTTGGCATACTCGGAAAGCTTAATTTTGGTTTTGTTGGGCTTAAAGAAGTCTCACTCGTAGGAGCGTATTACTTACTTGAGCCTAATGTTGCTATTCAAGACGATGAGAGAAGTTATTACCTTGGCGGAATTGAATATACACTCAATAGAAACTTCTCAATTTCCCTAAACGCTAAAATAGACCAAAGAAAGGAAGGATATAGAGACTTCAACAATAATAAAGTTGATCACCAGACTACCATTAATGTTGATACCTTGATAAGGCTATAGAATGTTAGTAACGGGAGGGGGTTTTCCTCTCCCGAAACTACAAATAACACCATTCACCTTAATCAAGCCTCTTATGTGCCTATTAAGAAGACTCTTCACCTTCGGTCCCGATGGGCGTTGCAAGAGAAATGAGAGAAGAACCAGCCTGATTGTTGAATTTTTGAATCTATTGGCTTACCTTGGTATGAAGTTGAATTTCTTCTAGCACTGATACGAAAATTCTAACAACTCTTATGGCTAAGTTTAGCGTAACAAAGACTCATATAGACGGGGTGGTTGTAATAGAGCCCAAGACTTTCAGAGATGAAAGAGGGTTTTTCTTAGAAAGCTGGAACGAAATGGAATTTGAAGAAGTAGGACTGAAGCTAAAATTTGTTCAGGATAACCACTCTAGATCAATAAAAGGTGTTCTCAGAGGACTACACTTTCAGCTTCCTCGCCCGCAGGGAAAGCTAGTTAGAGTTGCTAGAGGCAGGATATTTGATGTTGCAGTTGATCTAAGAAAAGGTTCTAAAACTTTTGGCAAATGGGTTGGTTTGTATCTCTCTGATGACGATATGAAGATGCTCTACATACCTGAAGGGTTTGCACATGGTTTCCTAGTCCTTTCAGAATTAGCGGATGTAATATACAAGACTACAGAGTTTTACTTTCCCGAGTACGACAGAGGAATACTCTGGAATGATGAGACAATAGGAATAGAATGGCCACTTGCAGAAGCAGGAATCAGTCACCCAATACTTTCAAAAAAGGATTCCTCTCTTCCTAGGCTTAGGGATATCTATCAGCTTCTTTGATCTAACTAACTCCTCACTGTTCAGTCAATGGTTCTGGAGCTTAACAATATGGATACTATCTAGAAACGAAGAGTGTAAGTAAGCAGAGAGCTCAGAATCTTTCTTACTCACCCAGTGGAAATTGGGATTTGTTGGAGTTCAGTTTTCATTAATTGAAAAGATCTTCTCTCTTCCTTGAAAATAAACATAAAGTATGAAAGTAGTCGGACTCTTTGATAAGTATACCTCAGAAGTTTTCAGATTTCTTGGAGTGGAGTCTTTTTCTTTGTCTCCAGAGGATCCTAACTTATCAGCTAAAATAATTGACTATCTAGAAGAGTTCAAGAAAAACAAAAACATCTTTTCAATTCTAATTTCCAAGAATCTTTCCTCAAAGGTAAGAAAAGAGTTGGAAGAATTTGCATTGAACAACACAAGACCAACAGTTGTGGAGGTAGATCCTATGTATAACGTAGAGGAATACGAAGATTACGAGGCGATAATAAAGAGAATAGTAAGAGAAACCATAGGAATAAGACTGTAGAGGAGTGTCTTATGGCAATTGACAAAATTGTGAAGATAGTTGAAGAAGAAGTGGAAAAGGAAATCTCACAAATACTATCCTCGGCGATGGAAGAAAGGGAGAAGATTCTTAAGGATGCAAAGAGTAAGATAGATGAGGAGATAGAAACACAAAAACGAGCGATTCATGAGGAGTATCACAGAAAACTCACTTTAGAGAAACTGTTTATAGATTCTGAAATGAATAAAATGATAAACAAAACGACTAGCAAGGTATTCAGAGCAATATACTCAGAGGTAGTTAAAGAGATTAAGAGTAAGTTTTCATCTTTTCAAGATCAAAGAAGTCTATTACTCTCAATCATAGATAAATCCCTTTCAGCACTTTCCTTGGATTCTTCAAAAGGAAGGGTAGCGATAATACTATCGCCAGAGGATTACAAGAAGCACAAAGACGAGATAATAAAAGAACTGGAGTCTAGGAATTGGTTGGTTGAGGTTCTAGAGGGTAACATAGAGGGGGGGGTATTAGTAAAGCACGGTAACATAACTATAGATGCCTCAATAGAAAGGATAATTGAGATGTTCAAGCCAATGATTGTTAATGAAATTTACAAACTACTTCCTAAAGCAAAGGTATGAAGAACTTAGAAAGAGTACTTGTAGTTGTACCCACATACAATGAAGTGGAGAATATCTCTCGCTTAATAAAAGAGATTTTGGATTCATTTGATAAAGCTGATGTTCTCGTAGTTGATGATAACTCTCCTGATGGAACGGCAGAGGTTGTAAAGAAGGAGTTTGAAAACAACGAGAGGGTTAACCTGCTTGTGAGGAATGGTAAGAGGGGATTAGGTAGAGCATATGTTGATGGCTTCAAATGGGGACTAAGTAGAGAGTATAGATACCTTATAGGAATGGATGCTGATTTTTCGCATGATCCAAAGGAAATTCCGAACTTCTACAACTATTTACAGGAATACGATGTAGTTGTCGGGTCTAGGTATATAAACGGTATAAGAGTACTGAACTGGGACCTGAAAAGGCTTATAATAAGTCAACTTGGAAGTCTTTACGCGAGAGTTGTTACGGGACTAAAACTTACAGACATGACTGGTGGCTACAACGGTTATAGAGCTGAAGTGTTAAGAAGTATAGACCTAGATAAAATAGATTCCAATGGCTATGCATTCCAAATAGAGCTTAAGTATAGATCCTATGTCAAAGGATTTAGAATAGTTGAGATACCAATAGTTTTTAAGGAAAGGGAAAAGGGTACTAGTAAGATGAACGGAAGGATAATATTTGAAGCAATAGTTGAGTGTATAAAGCTGAGGATAGATAAGATTCTAAACAGAATATAGAACCCAAAGCCTAGGGAGCGGGACTGCACATTGGTTTACGCACAGTCCCCCTCCAGACTTGGCAAAGCACTAATTCTTTATTTATCTTCAAAGAACCCCTTTCCTTCAGTTACACTCGCCTGAGCTGCCGCTAACTTTGCTATAGGTATCCTAAACGGGGAGGCACTGACATAGTCCATTTTAACGTTGTAGCAGAAATGGATAGATCTTGGGTCTCCTCCATGCTCTCCGCATATCCCTACTTTCAGATTAGGATTAACCTTTCTTCCCTTCTCAATTCCTATTTTCACAAGCTCTCCCACTCCCTTTATATCCAAGGTCTTGAAAGGATCATCCTCCAGTATATTCGTAGTCTTATAGGAATCAATAAACTTTCCAATGTCATCTCTTGAGAATGCAAATGTCATCTGTGTCAGGTCGTTTGTGCCAAAGGAGAAGAAGTCAGCTTCCTTAGCAATTTCATCCGCAGTTAGTGCTGCCCTGGGAACTTCTATCATCGTCCCAAATTTATACTCAATCTGCATTCCTTCCTTATCCATAGTCTCCTTCGCAACTTTCTCCAACCTCTTCTTTATCCAAACAAACTCCTTAACTTCACTTACGATAGGTATCATTATCTCAACGATAATGTTCTTGCCTTTTTTCTTCAAATTACAAGCTGCTTCAAATATTGCTCTTATCTGCATTTCGTATATCTCTGGGTAAACTACCGCTAATCTACAACCTCTAAACCCTAGCATTGGGTTAAACTCCTTAAGCTGTTCATACCTTGTCTTTATCTTCTCAACGGGAACGCCTAGTTCCTTAGCAACCTCTTTCATCTGTTCTTCCTCGTGCGGTAGAAATTCGTGAAGTGGTGGATCAAGCAGTCTTATCGTGACTGGTAGCCCTTCCATTATTTCAAACAATGCTTCAAAATCTTTCCTCTGGAACTCTTGAAGTTTACTCAGAGCTTTTACTCTATCCTCGTAAGTGTCAGAGATTATCATACTTCTGAAATACAGTATTCTCTCTTTCTCAGGCCCGAAGAACATATGCTCAGTTCTTGCAAGACCTATTCCTTCGGCTCCAAATTCTCTTGCTTTCCTTGCATCCTCCGGTGTTTCAGCATTTGCTCTTACTCCAATTTTCCTGTACTTGTCAACCCACTCCATAAATTTAGCAAAATACCCAGTTATCTCTCCTTTTATGAGTTTTAGCTGGCCCAATATGACTTCTCCAGTCTTACCATCTATCGTGATCCAGTCTCCCTCCTTTATTGTGTACTTACCATCCTTGGTTTTAGCGGTTTTTGACTTTTCATCAACTATCAAATCTTCACATCCCACTACACACGGTTTACCCATACCTCTAGCAACAACTGCAGCATGTGACGTTAGGCCTCCCCTGGCAGTCAATATTCCTCTGGAAGCATGCATACCTCCCACATCCTCGGGAGAAGTCTCAGGCCTTAGGAGTATAACATCCTTACCCTTCTTAGCCCACTCTTCCGCATCTTTGGCGAAAAACACCACCTGCCCAGTTGCAGCTCCTGGCGAAGCAGGAAGCCCTTTCGCAATCACCTTGTCTTGATACTTCTCAGAAGGATCAATCATCGGGTGAAGCAATTGATCAATGTGTCCGGGTTGGACCCTCAGAATCGCCTCCTTCTCAGTCAGTATTCCCTCTTCAACCATATCAACCGCTACCCTCACTGCCGATACTCCTGTTCTTTTTGCAGACCTCGTCTGCAGAAGGTAAAGTTTACCTCTCTCCACCGTAAACTCTATATCCTGCACGTCCTTATAGTGTCTCTCCAGAAGCTCTGCAACCTTAAGAAGCTGATCATATACCTCAGGTAACCTCTTCTTAAGCTCATCTATCTTCATAGGGGTTCTTATACCTGCAACTACATCCTCTCCTTGAGCATTTGGCAGAAATTCAGCATAAAACTCCTTTTCACCAGTATTTGGATTCCTTGTAAATCCTACCCCCGTTCCAGAATCTTCACCCATATTACCAAAAACCATCTGCACCACATTCACCGCTGTCCCAAGAAGTCCCCTTATCTCATTTATCTCTCTATACTTCACTGCCCTCTCGTTCATCCAGGACTTAAACACCGCCTCTATCGCCATATCCAGCTGCTTTCTCGGATCTTGAGGAAATTCTAACCCATGCTTTTTATACAGCTCCTTATACTTCTCCACTACCTCCATAAGATCCTCTGCACTAAGCTCACTATCCCACTTAACACCCTTTTGCTTTTTCTTTTCCTCAAGTATATGCTCAAATTCTTTCTTTTCTATCCCCAAAACAACATCACCGAACATCTGTATAAACCTTCTGTAAGCATCGTAAGCAAACCTAGGGTTGTTGGTAGACTCTGCTAGCCCTTTTACACTTTCGTCATTAAGCCCAAGATTAAGAATAGTGTCCATCATCCCCGGCATTGAAACAGCAGCACCAGACCTAACTGAAACTAGAAGAGGATTCTTGGTATCACCAAATTTCTTACCAGAAACTTTCTCCAGTCTCTGCAAGTTCTGCTCTATTTCCTCCACTAACCCATCAGGATATGTATTCCCGTGCTTGTAGTAGTAATCACACACTTCTGCAGAAATGGTAAAGCCTGGTGGAACGGGTAACCCAACATTCGTCATCTCCGCAAGTCCCGCACCTTTACCACCCAGTATATCCTTCATCTTACCAGTGCCTTCTGCTACACCTTCCCCAAAAAAGTATACATACTTTTTGCTCCCAGCCATAACTAAACCTCCTCAAACTTTTCTATATATTTTAAATCCTAAAAGTTTTTTATCAACATTTTTGATCTTTTTGATCTCCAGAAACAGCAGCTCCTAAAACCTGACGTAGGTATGGTTTCCCTCTACAATAAAATCCAAGATTTACAACTGAGATTAGTCTTCTCTATATTTCCCCCACAATCTCTGTTGTAGCTGGGTAAACACTTCTTTTAGCAAGCACCTAGAATGCTTGGTATGGGGTCAAATCTTGCAATAAACGAGCACTATCTGGAACCAAAGAGAGTAATTAAGCAAAAAGTTTAGAATCTTGCTTAGTTACCAACCAAAATTGGAATTTATTAAGCATTTGCATTAAGAAAGCAAGAAAGACTTGGAAATTTGTATAATTTCAATAATGAATTACAAAGAGTCAATTGACTACATCTACTCTCTAACTAACTTTGAAAATTCAAGAAAATTCAGACAAATAGAAGGATTCCAAAACGTTAAGCTTTCCTTGGATCTTCTTGGCGTAGAGTATAATAAAAAGAACATAATTCATATAGCAGGAACTAAGGGAAAAGGAACTGTAGCATACTTTTCCTCCTTCCTACTTTCAAAATTTGCCCAAACCAAGGTTGGATTGTTTACTTCTCCACATCTTGTTAAGGTCAATGAGCGAATATCTGTATTCTCAAATGGAATTGAAGAAAACATAAGTGACGAAGACTTTGCTTCACTTGCAAGTGAAGTACGAGAGTTTTTGGAAAGAAGTTCTATTCCCCTAACAACCTTTGATTTCCTAACTGTTATGGCTATGGTGTACTTTCACAAAGCGAATGTAGACAATGTGGTCCTTGAAGTTGGACTAGGAGGAAGATTAGACTCTACCAACTTCTGCAACCCGAAGGTTTCAGTAATAACCCTAATTGACTACGATCATACAAACGTTTTGGGAAGAAGTTTAAAAAAAATTGCCACAGAAAAAGCAGGCATAATAAAACCTTCAGTTCCAGTCGTGTCATCATACCAAAAAGCAACTGCAAGAAATGTAATACTTCAGAAAGCACTTTCAAGCCACTCTAGAGTGGTATTCATAGATGAGGTCTATAAGATATTATCAACCAAAACCTCACTTGAAGGAACAGCGTCAACTGTAAAACACTTGCCAAGTGGTGTTATATTCAGTGTAAATTCCAAAATGATAGGAGAGCAGTTCATTGAAAATATTCTTCTCTCCTACGAGGCTGTTAACATTCTGTATCCTTTGGATAGATCTGTGTTAAGTAACACTGATTTCACAATCAAGGGAAGGTTTGAGGTTATTAGCAAGGAGCCTTTTGTTGTTTTTGATGTTGCTCATACTCCAAAATCGGTTGATAAACTCATCAGTAACTATGCTTCTCTTCTGGGAAAGCAGACTTTCAGCATTATCGTTGGACTAATGAAAGACAAGGAGCTGAAAAAGATATCAATGGTCCTTTCTAAGTATATGAGTAGTATCAGAAAAATAGAGATAATTGAAATTGAAGCAAAAGGTAGTAGTCAAAGACTCTCAAAGTATCTTAAGAGGTTCGGATTTAGCAATATCAGAGTTGTTAAAGATGTCAGGGACATTTGCATAGAAAACGAAAATTATTTAATCTTCGGAAGCTTTAGGATCTACAAAGATATCTTACAAACCTTTAAAAATACATAACTCACTCGGAGCTACCAAGTGTAGTCTTTTCGGGAAAACTCCTATTTTCTGAAAAGGTTGTTTCATCAATAAACATAACAGCTTCCTCTATCTCCTTTATCCAATCCTCTGTTTTAAAAGAACCTAACCTTCCAAAGTAGAGGCGGTAAATGTCATGGAAGAAAAATCCATTTGGGGGAAAATAAGAGTAGTAGGTAACGAACTTCTTAAGCCTCTCAGAGAAAGTCTTTAAAGGCCCCTTAGAACCTCTATTCAGAACAGAATCAATTATGTTACCGAATACAATATTGGTGTCAAGGTTGTAAACATACCTAAGGTAGTAGTTTCCCGCTTCCTCAAACATCCTGTCATTGTAGAATTCGTAGAGCATGTAAAACGCATAGTCTACACCTGCATCTCTGAACATAAAGAGATCTTGCCCATGCTCTCTACCAGCATTCCATCCTAACATAAAAGCTACAATTGGCTTAGTTATTCCCCTCTCCCTCAGCTTGTCTCTTATGGCTTTTATTACTCTACTCACTCTCACTGCCTGATACCACCTGAAGATCTTTCGCACATCTTCCCTTCTCGAAACAAGCTTAGCAAACTCCTCTACTTCCTTCCTCCTTCCCTTAGGGCGGGCAATAAAAGGAACTGAATTAGTGCTAAGTTTAGAGTAGATCTCTTCGTAAAAATCAAAGAACATCTCATATCCTCCGTAATCACCTACTCTAATAAAATCAAGTCCTAAGAAGTCTATATCGTTTCTTCTACCAAGGTAAGTCAAAATCTCAACAATATCCTCAACCCTCCTGTGAGATAAAATGGAAGTGTATTTGTAATCTTCTTCTATCTTTTTTCCCCTGAAAACCAGGTTTGGAAGATATCCCTTGAAAGAATTCTTTTTAGTTTGTCCGAGAGTGAGAAAACACATAACGTAGGCACCTGTCTGTATACCCTCCTCCTTAAGATGTTTCAGAACTTTCAGGTTAGACAGAACGCCTGAATACCAAACCTCCCTAGGGTTTTTAAGGAAAGTAGTCTGTCCCCCAAGTATTACAAAGGTGTTTAAACCAATCTTCTTCATCAAGCTACTTATTAGATTAGCAACCTCCTTGTAGCTCACTCTCCCCCTATTAGTCACTAGCTTTAGAATAGAAACATTCTCCTCAAACGTCAAAATCTTCAGTGGCTCACAGAGTTTTAACTGCTGACGAGATACGAAAACTACATTTGTTCTAAAAATCTCAACATCATTAGAAAGGATTAAAATTTCGTAAATCCCATCTCTAACTCCGTAGTTAGGAATATAGAGGAAAACTAGATCCTCACCTACCAGTCTTGGGGTAACTGTGTCTCTACCCAAAAGGTCTACAGAGGTTCCTCCATCTTTCAAAAGGACTAGTCTTAGTTCACTGCTATCACCTTTCCATCCTTTCAAAGTTACCTGAATGTAGTCAAAGTGGGAAAGTTCCTGAGAGTTTATCCAAACCTCAAAGCAATACGCTGGATCTAGAAAAGTTACCACTGCAACAAAAAGCGTAACAATCTTTTTCATTGACAAACAAATTGAGTTTATCCTGTCTTGTCCAGATCAACAAAACTTTCAATATTTAGTATACTTTCAAAGTCTTCAATGCTTCCCTTATCGTAGAGACAGGAAAGAATTTTCTTACCTATAGGGTCTAGTTCTGGACTTTCATAAAATGGTAGTGTTTTGCTTACAAAGAAGTCATATAGTTGCTTGTATCCCTCATCATACCCCTGTTCACCTACTAGAGGCTGAAGCTCAACTCTCACAAACCCGATGTCAATCTCTTGTCCTTCAAATATAAATTCCTTCAGGGAGTACCCAAGTAGCACGCCTCTGGATTTCACCAGTTCCTCCTTTGAGAACCTAACTCCCCCCCTTCTAGCAAGATACTCTCTAGTTATCCATTCAGCAAAGAATCCTACCCTCCATGCACCTATGTGTTGGTTCGGAGTAACTATATACTTAACCTTAGGAGTATTGATCATCTGTTTCAGAATCAAGTTTGCATGTGTGACCTGCTTGCCAGTTGCAAAAGGCCAATATGAGCCAACCCCTTCAGCTTCAAGCGTAGCACCGAGTTGAACTATGCTTGGATTTGCATGCCCTCTCGGGGCAACAAGCCTCCATATCCAAGCTATAGCTGGAGGCAATACGTGAAAAACGCCAACGATTCCATAGGTTGGGTTATCTTTGGTGCAAGGTGGTGTTCTTATCCCAAAGCTTCTTACATGAATGTAGGTAGGTTTTGTTATGATGTTTCTTATCAACTCTCTGCTCACTACAAACCTAGGGTTAGGGCAGGGCTTGCCAGGTTCGTCCTCAATATGCTCCCACAATAGTGCCGTAGAATACGGTTTAGCATCAAGGTTTAGAAAGAGCAAAGGCCTGGGTGGATATATGGAAAGTCTCTCAATGTCAGGATCTGTACCATACCTCTTTATGTGGTCAACTCTTATAAACCAACCGTTCTCACCATCTACAACGACAAGTCCCCCATCATTGTTCTGAATCTTTGGATGACACATTGTCATGTCGTCAGAAATAGGGTTCAACTTACACGATATGGGCAAAGAAAGCTTCAGCTTCTCACCAGTAACAATATTCTCTGCAAATGGTATCCTTCCATCCTCACTTCTATGGATATTCTCATTCATCTCGCTCTTACCACCACCACTTGCCCCCTCATGCAAAAAACCTACTCTGTTCCCATAAGGGGTTATAACCAACACACTGGAAGCATGTAGTGTAAGCCATCCTTCTCTTTCTCCTATGTCTAGCAAAGCTGAATAAACCCCCTTTTTAGCACTAGGCCCTGGATAGAGATTGTAACTGAAAATTTCGTGTAGTCCCTCACTTCTAAAGTGAACAACTCTCTGTTTACCTTGAAAAACTGTATGCCTAAATGGAGGTGCAACATAAAGAATAATACTTATCTTCTTCCTCTCGCTAAATTTGCTGACATCCTCGATTCTCTGAAGAGTAGCCAAAGCAAGGCCAAAAAACCCTGCATTAGCTGGAGCTATCACCAGACCATATATTCCTAGATCCAGTTGTCCTACTCCAAAAACAAACGTAGCTAACTCTTGACTCTTTAACCAGTCAAAAGTTTTCTGACGAAGCAAAGAGAAGTCATATCCTATAGTATCCTTAAACCTAGGCTTGTCAGTAGGCAAATCGTCCCCTATGAGCATACTATTTGGGTCTCTTCTTCTCATGTAAGGTTCCACATAGTTCACAGCGATTCCGTTCTTCACTTTTATAACTTCCGCTTCGTGAACTACCCCCCTCTCCTCAACCTCATAAAAAACTTTCTTCACACCATTTTCCATACCTTCAACAACTAGGTTATATAGATCCTCAACAGTTAAAGCAATGTTCACTTTTTTAGCGGTAGAAAGAATATCTACAGCATGCTGAGGAGCTTCTATTTTTAAGAGAAACTCTTTTTTATCCATCTTCTATCCCCTTACAGTGTTCTGTGAGTAATTTTAATTGTCCTTCTGTTGAAGATTCTAGGAAATGTTGGTGGGTTCTGGGTGTTTGGCTTTTCTTTTTTTGTTGCTGTTTGTTGTTGTGTATTGGGGGGAAAACAAATAAGTTAACATAATTTTTCCCCCCCCCAATTTTCTTAAATAATCTATTGGTGTCTCTGGAGTGTTCTCCTTTGAGAGAAAACAAACAAGTTAACATAACTTTTGGAAACTTCAAAAGATCTGCTCTTAGGCTATATATGTATAGGTTTTAAAACTCATACTTTTCAACGAGCACTTTATTTGCAGCTGATAGACTCACCCCAGGTTCAAATTTGTATCCTAGGTCCTTAAGCGTGAATTCTAAAGCTTGGAGCATAACCACAACATCTCCTTTGTCCACATATCCAAGGTGTCCAAGCCTAAAAATTTGTCCTTTCATACTGCCCTGCCCTCCAGCGATTTCAACTCCATATTTGTTTCTCATAAGTTTAGGTATTTGTGTTCCATCAACTCCCTGAGGGACTTCAACAGCGGTAACTGCTTTTGAGAAAAGTCTATATTTACAGAAAAGGTTAAGTTTTAAAGCCTTAACACCTTCTCTAACTGCTTCTGAAATGACAGTATGTCTTTTTATTACATTCTCAAGCCCTTCTTTCTTCATAAGTTCAATAGATTTATTAAGAGCCATAATGAGTGTTATACCTGGCGTCCAGGCAGTTGTTTTATCAGCGACAGCTTTTTCCTCTTCTTTTAAATTGAAGTAAAACTTCGGAAGGTTAGAATTCTCCATATATCTTCTCGCTTTCTCAGATAAGGCAATAAACGAAAGACCAGGAGGAAGCATAAAAGATTTTTGTGACCCTGCAACAAGCACATCAATACCCCATTCATCCATCTTAACCTCATCACAACCTACAGAAGTAATACCATCCACTATAAGCATAGCCTCAGTGCGTGAAACAATACTTGCAATACTCCTAAGGTCACAGGCAACACCTGTTGAAGTTTCACTGTGCTGAAGCAATACTGCTTTGGTCTCGGGATTCTCTTTAAGAGCTTTTTCAACTTCTTCAGGTTCAACACAATACCCATAATCTTTTTTTAGAGTCACTACATTCAAGCCATATGCCTTACATATCTTCTCCCACCTCTCACCAAACTTACCAAAACTTAGAACTATGACTTTATCTCCAACAGAGAGAGTATTTTCAACAGCAGCATTCATTGCCCCAGTGCCAGAAGAAGCAAGAATATACACATGTTGTTTTGTTTGGAAAATATACTTTAGCCCTTCCCATGCATTAACCAAAACTTCACTAAAATGAGAAGTCCTATGATGAAAAATAGGTTTAGACATCTCGGAAAGAACCTCTGGCGGTATCTCAACCGGACCAGGAGCATAAAGATGATATTTCACCAACATACCCATACAAACACCTCCGAAAATTTTAGTGAGATTTTGTATGTAAAAATCACCCTATTTCAACAATCTACCATCCAACCTACCTACAAAACTAAAAACTAAAAGTCACATTATACAGAACTTCTTTGAAAATCTTCAAAGAAAGCTACTATAATTTCGTTGTGAAGCACAAATCTCTCTTGCTTGCCATTACTACTTTAACCCTTACAGTAGGAATAACAAACTCCTTCTCACATTTGCATTCAACTTTCATTATCAAAGAATTCAAAATTCTCAACTACACCAACACTATACCCACCAACCCAATATTCATAGCAGAAATTTCATACTTTCTAAAGGAATGCGGATGTATCAATCCTCACAACAAAGTAAAACTTTCAATAAAGGCTAACCACAAAACCCAGACCTTCACAATAGGAGAAGATGTTTTATTCAACAGACTGTCTCAAGATAAGATAAAACTATTCCTCCCCTTCCCCTATACCTTACCCCAAGGCAAAAATCAAACTGTCTCCTTCACCATTTTTGAAGGTAAAAAAGCGACATTCAAAACAAACATTTCCTTCCAAGTCTCTAAGAATCTTCAGCATCCTATTATCATATCCGAGGGTTTAAGAGAAATAGAGATTCCTAGAACCCCCCTCAGACAAATACAATTCTTCTTTGTCTACCACTCTCCCTGCGAAGCAATGATAACCAAGATCGGAAGTAAAACAACAAACTTTACAATCTCCCAACAAGTCGCGAGAATAAAAGGTCTACATTTCATTGAATACAACTTTTCCGAAGAAGGTGAATATCTGATAAAAGTTGGTGAAAGTGAATTTACAAGTAAAGTCTCTTTTGACAAGACTCCTCCCACCTTTAAGTTCATTTTCCCAACAAACAACTCTGCCTTCTATAGGACTAACAAGATCAAATTGAAATGGTCTGACCCTATGGATATCTCAGATATTGATTTTAGCAACTCTAGCTTAGTAATAAGCAAAGGCAAAAATGTGCTTACAAACATTTCACCCCTAATAGGACTAAACAGAGAATCCGAAAGAAATCCATATGAGGTTGTATATCTATCCCTCCCTGAGGGGGATTACGAGTGCAGTATCAGATATAAGGACACAAGCTGTAACCTTAAAAACGAAGAATTGAAATTTAGAGTTTCACCTTCCGAGTTAGACAGAGAAAAACCTTTCTTTAGGAGAATAGAAGTAGAAAACTCGGTCAAGGTTTCTGAAGGGAAATTTAGAGTAAAAGACTCAATAGTGTCTGTATTCGTTGAGTTTTCAGACGGCGAATATGGCAGTGGTGTAAAGCGCATACATTACAAACTCAATGGTGAGCTAGTTAGCGAAGATGTCTTTGACGAAGTCAAATATCTATCACTGCAACTAAAGAACAAAGTTACTAAAGTAGCATTCTGGTTGGAGGACCTAGGAGGTAACTTTAGCGAAACTAACATCATAACGCTTGTAAAGTAGTCAGGAATTACAACCCCAAAACATCCCTCATAGAGAAAAGACCTTTATCTTTTGTATATACAAACTTCACTGCTCTTAGTGCACCTCTTGAAAATGTCTCTCTTGACGATGCCTTGTGTACTATCTCAAATCTTTCCCCATAGCCCAAAAACATAACATTATGCTCTCCAATAACATCTCCCCCTCTTACTGCAAAAACTCCTATCTCTTTCTTAGGCCTCTCCCCAACAATACCTTCTCTACCGTAAAGCACCTTATAATCCCCTCTCTCACTCCTTATACTCTCAACGAGCTTAAGCGCTGTTCCCGAAGGTGAATCCTTTTTCTTGTTATGGTGGATCTCAACTATTTCTACATCAAACTCCTCTCCAAGCACCTGCACAGCTTTCCTAACAAGCTCAAACATAAGGTTTACCCCAACACTGAAGTTTGGACTCTGAACAATAGGAATTTCCTTTGAAGCAAGATTCAACTTCTCAATTATCTCCTTGTCAAGCCCCGTAGTCCCAATAACCAGTTTTTTCTTGTATTTTAACGCCACATCAATGAGATTACTCGTTGCCTGCGGAACCGAAAAGTCCACAATAACATCAGCCTTATCAATACACTCCTCAATATTGTCTGTTATCTTCACACCAATAGAACCCATTCCAGCAACCTCACCTAGATCCTTACCAACATTTGGATTCCCTTGCTCAACCACTCCGCCAACTATCCTTATAGAGTCATCCCCAGCAAAAACTCTAACATTAGTAACTCCCATTCTACCAGTACACCCATTTATCACTACACTTATCATACCCTCCTCCTTTAGAAAACATGATTTATTTTTTATAATCCCATAAAGTAATTAAAAGTTAAAATCCCTCCACCAAAACTTGAGCCAATAAAATTCCAAACTCTATTGGACAAGTAAGCAAAATTCTAAACTTTTCTTACTTATCTTTTGTTTTTTCGTCAATCACAAAATTTCACTTTGCATCAAGCCCCTCAAGCTCTCATCAAAAGAGCATTTACCTAGCTCCAAAGAAACCGCAAGAAAAACAAAAAAACCATTGCCTAGTTGTTAAGTTCTGGAATTTATTGGTGTTTGGAGTGTGATGGGTCCTAGGGTTTCTTTTAGTCCCTCAAGTGGAAAAACAACTAAGAGGGTAATTTTTGGTCTTCCGGATAGGAAGCTGGGCTTTTGGGTAACACCAAACAAGTTAACATAACTTAACTACTTTTAACCTTTCAAAAGGTGGAAATCAGAATTTGTTGGCTTGAGTAAATTGTGATTGAATTTATCTGTGTATGTGAGTAAAAATTTTTAATGTATGATCCTTTGGAGTATAATTGGAATAATAATAGGGCTCATAATATTCCTCCTACTTATGAACCTAAGAAGCTATGGAGGTAACGATAGGTCTAGTAGAAAGAGAGAAGCTCACAATGAAGAAAACGAAGACAAGAATTATGCTACTAAACCTAGGCACTGTCCAGTATGTGGTTCTAAGTTAGGTCCTAGGGATGTAATATATGCAGAGATCTTTCAAGCTGAGCCTAGAGACAAGGTAGTGATAAAAGGTTGTAAATACTGCTATATACTGACTCCTGAAGAAGCTATGAAAATAAGACCCTACACTAAGAGAATAAGGCAAAACGACATTGGCGTTGGGAAATACCTATAATCACTCAGTCTTTATCTCTACCTCTGAAAGTCTAAATGCGGAATGCAGGGCATTTGCAGATTCTTCTGCTCTGTCTTTCCTCACAACAACAGATATCTTTATCTCAGAAGTTGAGATCATCTCTATATTTATTCCTCTACTCGCTAGAACTTCAAACACCGTTGCTGCAACACCGTAATGGCTTCTCATCCCTGTGCCAACAACCGACACTATTGCTATATCATCATCATAGAGAATATTTGAGCACTTTATGGATGCCTTTATCCTGTCCTCAATACTCTTAATAGTTGTCAAATCTTTCTTTGGTATAGTGAAATTTATCTCACTTAGCCCGTTTCTACTAGTCCCTTGCACAATCATGTTCACATTTATCTTCTCCTTAGCCACTTCTGAGAAAAGCCTTGCCGCAATTCCCGGAACATCGGGAACATCCAAAACTGTGACTTTAGCCTCATCAGTCTTCACAGCAACACCAGTAACAACCAATCCCTCCATACAATCCTCCACAATCTTTGTTCCAGGGTCATCTTCAAAAGATGACCTTACAACTAATGGAACCTTATACTTTTTTGAAAATATTACAGCCCTAGGATGCAATACCTGCGCCCCAACACTTGCTAACTCCAAAACTTCATCTATATTGATAGAGTCTAATTTTCTTGCGTCCTTAACAATCCTTGGATCAGCAGTATACACACCTTTCACATCTGTGTATATCTCACAGATATCTGCCCCCAGTGCAGCAGCTAATGCCACCGCAGTAGTGTCAGATCCTCCTCTACCAAGAGTAGTTATATCCCCATCTTCTGTAACTCCCTGAAAACCAGCAACAATTACTATCTTACCATCAGACAACTCTTTCTTTATCTTCGTTGTATTGATGTCTAATATCTTTGCTTCAGTATAATCTGAAGTAGTTATTATTCCTACTTGTGCACCCGTAAACGCTTTAGACTTGTATCCAAGCTCATGCAAAGCTATTGAGAGTAAAGCAATAGAAACCTGCTCTCCAGTTGATAACAAAAGATCATACTCTCTCTTCGGAGGATTTTTAGATATCTGCTCTGCTAATGCTATCAACTCATCAGTAGTATCACCCATAGCAGAAACAACAACTACAACATCGTGCCCCTGATCTTTGGTTCTCGCAACTTTTCTTGCTACATTCTTTATTCTCTCAACATTACCTACCGATGTGCCACCATACTTCTGAACTACAAGCATCTCATCCCTCAAACCAAGGACTAATATGGTAAATGTACAAATCTATCCATTGCAAATTACAAAAATCCTCTTTACCATCACAAACTACAATACCACCAAGCCTTCTGACAAACAATCTAAAGCTACTTTCACAGGGTTTATTGACGAAGCAAGGTTTTTTTGTTATATTTTTATACAAATTTTTAGTCCTATCTGTTTTCATCCTAGGAGGTGTAGTATGGCAAAAATAATGTCTTTTGGAGAAAACGCAAGACAATCTCTTTTAAGAGGAGTTGAAAAACTTGCTAATGCAGTAAAGATAACTTTAGGTCCAAGGGGCAGAAATGTAATACTTGAGAGGAAATTTGGAGCCCCACTTGTAAGTAACGATGGTGTAACAATAGCTAAAGAAATAGAACTTGAAGATCCTTACGAGAACATGGCAGCACAACTTGTAAAAGAAGTTGCTACAAAAACAAACGATGTTGCTGGAGACGGCACGACAACCGCTACCTTGTTAACCCTAGCTATTGTAAAGGAAGGTATCAAAAACGTCACTGCAGGAACCAATCCTATGATGATCAAAAGAGGCATTGACAAAGCCTCACAGAAGATCGCAGATGAGATAAAGAAAATAGCAAAACAGGTTCAGTCTAGCGAAGACATAAAGAATGTTGCTACAATCTCCGCTAACAACGACACCAAAGTTGGTGAACTACTCGCACAAGCTATGGAAAAAGTTGGTAGAGATGGAGTTATAACGGTTGAAGAAGGTAAATCCTTAGAAACCACCCTTGAAGTTGTTGAAGGAATGCAGTTTGACAGAGGGTACATTTCACCCTACATGGTAACTAACGCCGAAACAATGACTGCTGAGCTTGAAAACCCATTCATCCTCATCTACGACAAAAAGCTTTCTTCCGTAAGAGAGATTGTTCCACTTCTAGAAAAAATCGCTCAATCTGGTAAACCCTTGCTCATAATCGCTGAAGATGTTGAAGGAGAAGCACTCGCAACCCTAATCTACAATAAACTAAGAGGCGGACTACTAAGTGTCGCAGTTAAAGCTCCTGCCTTTGGAGAGAGAAGAAAAGCAATGTTAGAAGACATTGCTATCCTAACAGGTGGACAGGTTGTCTCCGAAGAAAAAGGTATGAAACTGGAAAATACCACCATTGACATGCTCGGAAGAGCAGAAAAAGTTAAGGTTGATAAAGAAAACACTACCATCATAAACGGGGCTGGAAGCCAAAAAGACATCCAAGCAAGAATAGCTCAGATTAAGAAACAAATCCAGGAAACAACCTCCGACTATGACAGAGAAAAATTACAGGAAAGGCTAGCAAAACTCTCTGGAGGCGTAGCTGTTATAAAGGTTGGTGGAGCTACCGAAGTAGAAGTAAAAGAAAGAAAATCCAGAATTGAAGATGCATTGCACGCCACTAAAGCAGCAGTTGAGGAAGGAATCGTGCCAGGCGGTGGTGTCACCTACTTATACCTAGCTAATAAACTGGACGATATCACAGTTGAGTTCCCTGAAGAAAAAATCGGTATAGAGATCGTTAAAAAATCCCTTGAAGAACCTCTAAGGCAAATCTGTGAAAACGCTGGTATAGATGGAGCAGTAGCAGTTGAAAAAGTTAAGAATGCTAAGTTTGGCTTCGGTTACAACGCCTTAACCGATAAATGGGTTGAGGATCTTGCAAAAGATGGAGTTATTGACCCAGCTAAAGTAGTAAGAATTGCTATACAAAACGCAATAAGCGTAGCTTCATTGCTACTAACAACAGAAACATTAGTTGCGGAAAAACCAGAAAAGAAAAAAGATCAACATCAGCCTGGAATGAGTGACATTGAGTATTAATACAAAGGAGGGGTATAATCCCCTCCAAATCCTTCCCCTCTATCAGAAGCTTTTGTTAGTAACTACTACTATAAGCTTTCCTATCTCACCAGGAGGAATCGTTAAGCTACCATATTTAGTTGGAACAACTATATTAGGCGAAGTTATTGTCCCTCTAATCACTTCCCCCTTAAATGTTTGCACACTGTGAATATTATTCGTCACCAACAGTATCTTTTGAATTGAAGTTATATTGAAACCAAGCTCACCATACTCCGTCCTTATCCTTATCGTGATATTAGTATATTGAGGATTCATTGGCACATTTATCACAGACCCATCAAGCGTAACAATCGTCAACCTATCACAAAAACCTTCTAGCGAAACCAATAACAGCAGTATTATAAATACTATGTACACAAAAACTCTCACCCTCATAAAGATCTCCTAGGTATAATATCGGATTAGCTTGAGAATTTTCTAGAAAAAGGCAAGTAGACAAGATTCCAAACTTTTCCTTACTTACTCAACTCGTCTTAGCGCTCCTCAGTCCCAAACCTCACCCTGCACCAAATCTCCTAGACGCTTATCAAGAAGAGTATTCACCCAGTCCCGACAGGGATTGCGAGAGAAAGAAAAAGAAACTATACTTAATCGTAAGCTTTAGACTTTGTTGAAATTCCTTATTTCACAATAAATCTTGCTTTTATTCCCCCAGCATCCCTCATTAACAAAAGTATCTGAATAAGATCCTCAGCCTTCACACCAATCTTTGACAGAGCATCTACAAACCCCTTTAGACTGGTTGACGGAATGCTATATATTTCGCCACTTTCAAAAAAAGTGCCAAACTCTGAAGATATTACCTTCATCCCCTTATACGAGACACTTACAGGATAAAGTTTAACATCTCCAGTTATCACTACCGTTGCACTTTTTTGATCCACAACCACAAACGCCTCCTCCAATACATCAACCTCTGTCTCCATAAGTTTTGCTATAAACTCAAACTCATTCCCCTGAAACTCCTCAGGCACCTCTACCTCCAGACAAGAAAGATTTACCACCCGAACATTCAAACCACTAAATTTTTCCCTAAGTGATTTAACAGCTAAATTCACGGTAGAAGGCGAAACATTATCAAAAGATATTTTCAAAACCCTATTCTCAAATTCCGAACCAAGATCTAGGACCAATATCCCTCCGTTCGGAACAACACCCGTTGTTCTTACACTTCCCTTAGGCGTAGTTACATTTCCCTGAGCAAATCCTACAATCCTCCCCTCACTATCCTTCAAGGGTGTCTTCAACAAAAAGCCTCCCTCCAACGATCTTGCGTCAAATAGAGAAGAAACATTAACATCAAAAGAAACTCCTTCTCTCAGGTTTCGTGAAATTCTAGCAGAAACAACCACAGAAGCAGAGTTTCTAGCAAAAAAGTTCGTCGGAGCAACATCTAACCCAAACTCCCTAAGGTGATCTGAAATCGTCTTTGCAGTTGAGTAATTCCTCGTAGAATCACCTGTGCCCTTTAACCCAACAACTAATCCATAACCCTGAATCAATTCCTCTCCTACACACACAGTAGCTATCTCCTTCAACTTAACCGTTTCCGAGTAAGCCAATAGCCCCGTGATGAAAAGTAATACAATCACTAAGCAGTATCTCATACCCATACTTTCTATTTTCGTCTTAGTAAAAACTTTCAAAAATTTTAAACCCTCATACAAACCCAAAATTTTACTAAACTCTAAAAATCTTCTTAACTTTTTCCAGAGCTTCAGCAAGCCTGTCAATATCAGACTTCGTATTGTATATATAAGTACTCACTCTTGCCGTTCCACTTTCAGCACCTATCCTATTAAGAAAAGGCTGAGCACAGTGATGTCCAGACCTTATGGCTATCCCTTCCCTGTCAAGGATATGTGCTACATCATGCGGATGAATTCCATCCAGCATAAATGAAAAAACCCCTATCCTATCTCTAACATCCCTAGGACCAAACAGTCTCAGTCCTTCTACCCCCAAAAGCACATCCAAAGCATATTCGGTAAGATCCCTCTCAATCTCCTCAACAACCGTCATAGTTATTCCCTCAAGGTAGTCAACAGCAGCACCAAGCCCAATACCTCCAGCAATATTAGCAGTCCCTGATTCAAACTTCCAAGGAAGCTCATTCCAAGTACTTGTCTCAAGCGTAACAGTATCTATCATATCACCACCATATAGAAATGGTTCCATTTCTGATAATATCTCCTCCTTACCATATACAAAACCTATCCCCGTAGGACCACACATCTTATGACCAGTAGCTATGTAAAAATCACACCCCACATCCTGCACATCTACTTTAAGATGAGGAAGTCCTTGAGCACCATCAATAATCGTCAAAGCTCCTACTTCCTTGGCTAAGGAAACTACTTCCCTAATCGGATTTATCACACCCGTTATGTTTGACACATGACCAATACTAACTATCTTTGTTCTCTCAGACAAAATTTGCTTAAATTCATCCAATTTTAGTCTATAATCTTCATCAACATCTATGAATCTCAGCCTTGCACCAGTTTTTCTACAAACAAATTGCCACGGAACTAAGTTAGAATGATGTTCCGAAATAGCTAACACTATCTCATCACCTTCCCTAAGCTTATTCAACCCATAAGCGTACGCAACAAGATTTATCCCCTCAGTAGCATTTCTTACAAAAATTACCTCACGCCAACTTCTAGCATTTATGAACCTAGCAACCTTCCTATGAGCCTCCTCATACTCAACAGTAGATTCGTAACTTAATATGTGTATACTTCTATGGATATTAGCATTCTGAGTTTTATAGTAACTCTCAATTCTTGAAATCACCTGAATAGGCTTCTGCGAAGTTGCAGCATTATCAAGATAAACCAGTTCCTTGCCTCTAACCCTCCTCTGAAAAATTGGAAAATCCTTCCTTATATCCTCAGGAGTAACCACCATCCTCAACTTCCTTGGAAAAAATATAATAAAAATCCACACCAAATTCCAAACAGCCCGCAACTAGCATAACACAATAAAACTTGATAATCCTCCAGAAAAACTGGATTTTTCAATAAATTCCAATCTCCACTAGGCAAGTAGGCAAAATTACAAATCTTTCCTTACTTATCTCCTCTAGTTTTCGTCAGTTACAAAACTCCACTTCATACCAGGCTTTTGAGCGATCATCAAGAAAAGCATTTACCCAGTCTTGATGAAACCACGAAAGGAGCATACTAGTTGTTAAATTTTGGAACTCATTGAGCATGGAACGAAATGAAGTAGAAAACTTTTGGATTATCCATTATAATATACTTATGATCAAACGCAATCCTCCTTTTCAGAAAATCTTTCTTCTTCTTTCTCTCTTGACCTTAATTATAGTTGCAGGAATAATAACCTACATTTTCTTGTTTGAAGAAGCCAGCGGAGAATACAAAGAGTATATTTTGATAGTTGAAAAGGGGGATACCCTTCACAGCATTGGGAAAAAACTAGAGAATGAAGGAATCATTAAGGACAGAAGAATATTTATCTTTCTTTCACGAATCGTAGGATTGGAAAAAAAGATCGTCCCCTCAGCTTATAAAGTAACATCAAAAATGAATGTATTTCAGATAATAGACATTTTGCTAAACGAGAAAATTTATACCATAAAGGTAAGGATCCCTGAAGGAGCAACATCTTACGATATTGACAGAATCCTTGCCGAGGCAAAATTAACCAAACCAGGAGAAATAGTAAAAGCAGTAAAGAATCCAGACCTTCTTAGAAAGTATAACATAAAATCTGACAGACTTGAGGGGTTCCTATTCCCATCCACCTACTACATTCCATTCTACTACAAAGATAAACCTGACAAAATAGTTGAGCTATTTGTCAACACCTTTTTTAAACTCGTAGACAGAGAAGAATACTCTTACCTTGCAAGCAAAGTTGGGCTAACCTTTGAGCAGGCAGTCACACTGGCATCAATAATAGAGAAAGAAGCAGGAAGACCCAAAGATGAGAAGTATCTTGTTTCTTCGGTTTTTCACAATAGGCTAAATAGAGGTATTCATCTAGCATCATGTGCTACGGTAATATACGGCCTTATGGACCTTAATATGTGGAAAAACAACAATCTGCACAAGTGGCACCTACAATATGATACTCCATACAACACCTACACCCGCAGAGGGCTACCAAAGACACCTATCTCAAACCCTTCACTAGAATCACTAAAGGCAGCAGTTATGCCTTACGATACCGACTACCTATACTTTGTGTCCAAAAATGATGGAACTCATGTTTTCTCCAGAACCTATCAAGAACACCAAAAGTATGTCAACATATACCAAGTTGAATACTGGAAAAAGAGAAAACAAAACTCAGGTAACTAGGTTTGTTTCCATACTCTGACTTTTATTCATTTCTAAGAATTTCTGCAGGCTTTAACTTTGAAGCTCTAAGTGCTGGAATCAGAGAAGCAAACACCGACACACTCACTGCAAACAAAGAGATCAAAATCAAATCTCCAAACTCAACCTTAGTGGGGAAAGACTTTATATAGTAAACATTGCTCTTAAAAAACTCAAACTTCTCCGGATAACTGATAAAAGGGTTCACAACCTTAGCAACAGGATATGAAAGATTAAAGAGGACATAATTTACAAAATCCTCTATCCCCAATGTTATAGCTTCAAGATTTATTGAGATAAATACACCTATCAAGAGACCGAAAAAACTACCAACAGTTCCAAGAACTGCTCCAGCTATTGTAAAAATCTGAAGTATATCTCTACTATGCATGCCTATTGCCTTTAAGATGGCGATCTCTGATTTTTTGTCCAGAGCAAGCGACATCATAGTTCCAATTATTCCAAACGATACTACAACGAAGAATAAGAACAATACCAAGAACATCACAGTCTTCTGGTTATGCAACGCCTCAAAAAGATTCCTGTTTGTCTCTTGCCAAGTTAGAACAATGAAAGCACCAGAATAACGGTTGAGTATTGCATACTTATACTCCTTAACCTTATCAACATTATCAACCATTATGCTTACCCCGTAAGCTATATTCCCAACCTGATACAACTTCTGAGCATCTTTCAGGAGCAAAACCGACAAAATACTATCATACTCTCCATAACCGGCAGAAAAAATTCCCTTAACCCTGACTTTTCTAATCCTAGGAAGCTCACCCTCCACAGGTGGTTTAACGATAACCTCTATTTCTGAACCTACTCTTGCCCTGAGGTTGTATGCAAGTGTCTCACCAAGAAGTATTTCACCATCTCCAAGCTCATAGCTACCATCAATCAACTTAAAGTACCTACTATACCTTCTAATAGAGTTAGTTGTCACTCCCATTACTAAAGTTCCATGGATATTATCACCCCATCTTCGGAGTAACCCTTGTCCCTGGTAGTAAGGTTCAACTTCCTTAGCCCACTTAAGATTTGCTCTAATGTCATTGATCAAAAACTCATAGTTTTCTATTCCCAATCCCCTTCCTATGACCAAAATGTGGGCATCCTTACCTATCATCTTGTCCTTCAAGTCCTCTCTAAATCCATTAGTTATTGAAAGAACAACAACTGAGGTAGCAACTCCCACAACAACTGACAAAAATGAAACCAGCGAAATCTTTGATATTATATCCCTACCAGAAAAGTTTATATACCTTCCCGCTATAAAAATAACAACCTTCCTAAACATCACTTCACTCTCTCTACATATCTATTCTCCCTAGTATCAACCTTAACTACATCTCCTATCTGTACGAAAAGCGGAACCTGCACCACAAGCCCAGTCTCAAGCTTAGCAGGTTTAGATCCCCCACTCACCGTATCTCCCCTAAGCCCAGGATCTGTTTCAACAACCCTAAGCTCAACAAAATCTGGTGGTAAGATTGTTATTATAGTCCCGCTACTTATGTATCCAATAACATTAACCCCTTCTTTTAGGTAAAGAATACTATCCCCTACCGTAGCTCTAGGAATATCGTACTGCTCATAGGTTTCGCTATCCATAACCCCGACATTATCTTCATCAATGTAAATTACATTCATCTCCCTAACTTCAACTTCGGGTTTCTCAATTATTGTATCTGAACCAAATGTTTTCTCTACTATATTACCACTCTCCAATGACCTCAACCTAAGCCTAGAGTTTGCTCCCCCTCTGCCTAACTTTATGTGCTGATTGTCAATAACCATGAAAAACTTCCCATCTACCAAGATAATGTGACCTCTTCTGAGAGAAGAAGCCTCAACCCCGGGCATCACACCCTCCTCAAAGGCATTGCAACATGGATGAATTCCTTCTCCTTCTCAGACCAGAACTTGTTTACATGTTCGTAGTGGTTAAAGCCCCAGTAAAACTCTTCGCTTTCTAAGGTAGAGAGGTAGTCAAGTATGAACTCGTAATTAAAGCACACGTAATCAGGGTTTCCAAAAAACCTACAAGGAATAACCTCGCTAGCTTGCCCTAAAATACTGTTCTCTGTTTTTACAGTCAATTTCTCAGAATCAAACGAAAATATCACTCTATTACTCTCCCTATCCGAAATCACAGAAACCCTCTTTATAGCTTCCTCAAGATCTTTCCTATTTATAATCGCATAGTTAGCTAAAGTTTCCGGTATAACCGCCTCATAGTTTGGAAAAGTGCCGGATATGACCGAAGAGGAGATCGTAAGCGAATGAGTAGTAAATACAACATTCCTTACACTTTGCTCTTCATCATAGTTTATCCCTACTTTCAAAGGTCCTTCATCAGATAACACATCCTCAAGTATCTCAAGAGTATCCGAAGGAACAACAAACTTAATGTTTCTATACCCATCCTCAGATCTGTATGAAGAATAAAACACACCCATTCTCTTGGTATCAGTAGTAACCACAACAAGCCTACCATTTTCTCTCAAATCAAACAGAAAACCGGTGAAAACTGCCTGTAATGTATCACTATCGGAACAAAACTTTATAAGCTTTCTAACGATCTTTTTCATTTCACCTTGAGAAACCTCTAGGTTGTAAGATGTCTCAATACTTTCAAGTATCTGCTTAGGATACTCTTCAACAGACACTGTTTGGAGCAAAAAGCTTGTAGCTTTACTCCTGGACCTTATTAAAATACTTCCTTCGCCACTCTGCTCTATTGTTACGAGATCAGGTGGAAGCACCTTCACTATCTGAAAAAACTTATCCCCTAATGCCAAAAACTCTCCCTCAGACTCAACATCTGCCCATTCCTTAACCCTAACTGTATACTCAGGATTCGCTCCAACTATTTCCACTCCACCGCCACCAACCCTAAAGTGGATATGGTTAAGAATCTGAAGAGTCCTATTAGAAGAAGATGCTTTGACAACCGGCTTTAGCAATTTTCCAAGAACATCTGAATTTATGTGAAATTTCATTTTCTTCCCCAGTAGTAGGGTAGAAGCTAATTTTAAAACATTAAAGCAAACTCTTTCAAAGTAACTCTAAACCCCAGTAACCTCCATCTACATCATATTAAACTCCATCCCGGCCCATATCCACCTTCCCGGCATCTTAACACCACTTATGTCCTCATACCCTACATCTCCTAAGTTATATCCCTCAACAAAAACCTTACAACCACTCAGAACCTCCCAAGCCAACCTACCATTGACAAGAGTATAGGTAGTATAAGGTAGTAGATTACCAGCACTGTCTCTTCCTTCAAACCTATTCCTCAGACTTGTAAGAAGATACAACTCAAGTCTTCCAAACTTCTGTAAAACCGAGACATTAAGTTGATGCTCCAAGTATTTATCATACCTGAAAGTGAAATTAAGAGGAACACCAGAATCAAACTTTGCATAAGCGTAGAACACTTTAACCTTACCATCATTATTTAGAAGCATAGTGGTATCAAAGTTTAAACCAACTTCAACGCCTCCACCACTGATCCACCTTATGTTCGTAGCTTCATACCTGATCCCAGGAATAGTCTTATCATCAGCAAAATCTATAACATTAAGGCTATCCCTCCAAAAACCAGAAATGTATGCAAAAGTTTTCTTCCCCCTGTCAAAGAAATAAGAAAGATTCAACTCATAGTTCCATCCCTCTTCTGGCAGAAGGTTAGTATTACCAAAAGCTACCCCATCGTAGTAATACAACTCCACATAAGTAGGTACCCTGAAAAATCTATTAGCACTTCCCGAAACTTTCAAAGATGGTAGTAGGTAATAGTAACTCTTAAACGAAGGTGAGAGAATAATACCGTATCTCCTATCACCAACATACCAAAAATCTGCTCTAAGTCCCAAGGCAAGCGAAAGAGCTTCTAAGGGCATAATACCATATTCACCAACAACTGCAAATGGTATGTCATATCTATTACCAAGAAGGTTAGTAACAACACCACCAATATCAGCAACACTGTCTATTACATTCCACCTACCTTCAAGCTTAACAAACAAATTGCCCAAGTCTCCAAAACTAAATGTATTTTGAATATCTACACCGCCACTAGCTTTATTGTGAGTATTCACCTGAGAATTAGGAACCACTATATTAACGGTATAATTGTCCAAACTCCTTTTATAAAACACATTAAACTTAAAGTTATCTTTTGAAAGAGCAAACATAGACATAGTGACAATCTCTCTCTCCCTAGCCTCAGTTCTATAAAACTTACTAGCTCCATAGAACTTTTCAAGATGCCCAACAAAAGCTAAAGCATCAAATCCATAAAATTTTGAAAGTAAAGTTAAGTTTGCAATCCAAGTATCAAAGTCCGTATTGAACCTATATCCATCACTTCTCTTTCTATCAAACGAAAGCCTAATCCCTATAGGACCAAAACCCCTTGAGACCGAAGCAACACTGCCAATAAGACCATAATCACCCGAATATAGCTTAATCTTCACATTTTCCTCCGGAACATCCCAAAACTTAAAGTCCACAACCCCACCGATTGCATCACTACCGTAGATAGTAGAATTCCCAGACTTCTGAACACCCAAAACCCCCACATCATAGATTGTAATAGGAAGAGAAAGATTCAAGTGCCCACTCTGTATATCATTCATTACAACACCATTCACTGCAACAGAAGTCTGATTAAATCTACTTCCCCTAATAGTTAAGTCACTCTGGATTCCAAAAACTCCTCTGTTTTGCAAATAAATTCCAGTATCCTCAAGAACCCAACTAACACTGCAACCAACAGCCTTAGAACTTACCTCTTCTACTACTTCAACATTTGCAAATTCCTCAGCCCCAACCTTCGTATCAATAACATACCTCTCAAACTCAGCCCATACACTACCTACTACAAAGATAACCATCAGCACTACATACAACTTCCTCATATCCTCCTCCTAAATGAATCAGACAAAAATTATATTTGTTAACTTTTTCATACCTCAAGTTAACTTAAGAAAGTTACCTTTACTGTCTACCAAAAACCACCCAGAATACTACCACTCCTAACACCTTAACTACTCCCATAACACCCATCCCCCTAATACTTGTAAATAATGTCTCTAAGAATCAAAAAATTATCCCTTCCTCTTAACACAATATCACCTCCTTTAGTGTAAAACAATATACTCCCTGTAATACTCCCCCCTAACAACTGACTAATATTCAGAAACCAAACTATATCAAGCCTATTATCCATCAAACATAAAATCTCCTCCTGAATATATCCGTCGAAAACTCTTTTCCAGAGCACTAAAAAAGCACCGTACTTCTCAGAGTAGTATACCTTCTCGATAAACAGATCCCCTACCTTTCCCTCTTGTAGGAATATCTTTTTCAAAGTTGCTTGGTCGAGGTATTTACTCATCAGTCTCTTACCAAACATGTATGTCCTTCCACCTAAAAAGCGTGGATTAGGTACTGTCTCAAAATATTCTATTTTCTCAATATCCTCAAACCCTGTTTCCCCTCTTTTTCTCTCCTCCTCAACATACATATCATACACCTTCAGCCACTCCTTCTTAACATCCTCAATACTCAGCCCAACCTTCCTCAATTCATCCTCCCTTATCACCACCTCCCTCCTCTCCACCTTACCACCAGGATACCTATCCCCTA
>JBCNVF010000012.1 GCA_039630355.1 Brevinematia bacterium | reverse complement strand
TTAACTAAAACAATTGTTCCTGTATAAACCTTATCCTCCACCTTTACTCTATACAAATACACACCATTTCTCACAGGCTTTCCATCCATATCTGTCCCATCCCAACTTATCTCCCCACCTATATACCCTTCAGGGTCCTCCTTAATTATCCTCTTCATAAGCTTACCTTGGAGATTGTATATACTCACTTCATACCTATTGTAAAGTCTATCAAACTCAAACGATATCTTCACAATACCATAGTTAGGATCCACAGTTTGATTCTTCACAAAAGGCGTAATGACCTTAGGCAAAGCATTCACGTTCCTTATAACACCATCAAACTTTGTTGAAGATTCAAAGATTCCATAGTATCTATGTAAGTAGGAAACCTTTGCTACCAAAAACTTATTCTGCCTATCAACAACTCCACCAAGCCTTACCCACTCACCGGTGCTCTCTTTCCAGTAGTAAATCCCTAGATTTTCCTCATTTTGATAATAGTTGCTAGTAACAGATGGATAGTAGAAGTAGAGTACTATATCACCACTTATTCCTATCTCCCTAACAAGCTCATCGTAAGAGTAACCTCTCACATCAAGGAAGTATCCTCTGATACCATCGTAAGTAGCAGGCTTCCCTATCTTATCGTCTCTTTGGATAGCAAATTTCTGAAGTTCTGTTAGATTCGTTATGTAAAGATCAACTGAGAAATCCCTGTGAATATTACCAGCTCTGACTATAACCTTACTCTTATTATCACTTCCGGAAAGTATATCCTGATCAGTCTCAGAACTTTTACTAAATGGTTTATTAAGCATGTATATCACACCAATATTGTTGTTTTTATTCTTCTCAACTTTGAAGCTTATCTTCATAGGTCTATAATTTGGATTCTCAAACATCAGTATGGCATTGCCAGCCTCATCAGGATAAACTTCAGGTAAATAGAAGTAACCATCGGTAGTTGAAGAAATCGTAATTATATCTCCACCTTCACTGTCCTTCATCACTTCTCCAGAGGAATCAACCTGTTTTACACTCACAGGATACCTATAAGGAGTAACGAAGCCGATGATTCTACCAAATGGTGCATTCGTCACATAAGCAGTTTGCGATAATCCAGAAGGCCTAACAAGCTGAGTATTCGTATTAGTTGCACCGGTAACCCAAACTTCCCCAACCATAGGTATCGCATAGAAGTTTGTCAGTAAGTAGCTAACTTCAATCGTTATTATATCCTCTTTATTAAACTCAAAGAAATTCTCAGGATAGCTTACAACTACACTATTGCCTACTTTCTCAAGTTTAACCAAATTATTTGACAGTTGTTGCAACGAACTTAACCTGACCAAAGTAAAGTTTGTGAAGTCAAAGTTTATAACAACATTTGTTACAAATACATCTCTTGACCTATTTATTATCTTATACTCAACTACCGCATTAGTATTTATAGTGTATATATTCCCACCCTTGCTTATGTAACCTAGCACCAACAGAGGAGGATACTGAACCCTGAGGACCGTAGAACCGCCCGGCATCACACCACCGAGATACCACGGCCCTCCATACTCATTACCCGCCATAAACACAAACGAAACGTTTGTAAGCATCTCATAGTAAGTCTCTGTTGCGAAATAGTATTCATCATACCCAGATGCATTAATTCCTGAACTATTTGAATACCAAATCTCGTAATAGCTTCCACTTACAAAATTTGAGGCAATTCCTCCAAGCCTATTACTCACCATCGTTATACTTACTACACCAGCAGGAATTCCTATCCTAACCTTAACGAGCTTGTTTGATCCCCTTCCCTCGTTAGTAATAGTGAACTTAAAATCATTTGAAAACTCAGTAACGTATATTCTATCAGGTTCTATCGTAGCTTTCATATACACAGGTGGCATGATATAAGATATATTTGAGCTATAGCCTAAGAACAGCGAAAGTTCTCTCCAAACACCACTTCCATCATCAAAATACCCTTTAACACCAAAGTTACTGCTACCAACCAAAAGAGTATCATATCCACAGAAAGATATACTATCACCACTACCAGGCTCTATTGGAGAACTACTGTAATCCACAATAATACTCGTAACACTGGTAGCATTGCCATTCGTGAATATCGAACTACTACCAACAACTTCACTTACTATATTACTAAGCTTGGAGAATAACCCATCTGGAAGTTCCACTCTCACCTTAACTATATTCTTAACTCCAGTAGTATCATTCTTTATGTGAACAACATAGTTTGTAAAGTAATCACTGGTGTCAACAGTATTCGGTTGCACATAGAAAGATGGCAACTTCTCAATCTTAAACGACAACTCTGAGTAACTTCTCTCAGTAAAAGCATTTGTATTCTTAGAATTCCACACAACACCCGAGAATAACAGATTTGTTTTAACCGAGAAAACATTACTTAGCACTAGAGTAATAGAATTTGTCCTACCAACTTCAAAATCGTTCGTATAATTGACAAATACCGAATTACCCACTATTCTGTTAGTTCCATTCTGAGAGTCAGCACTGAGAACAACAAAGCCCGGAACATCTATCCTCGCACCTCTTATAACATTCTTATCCACACCAGTATTACTTAACACTAAAGTCAGGCTAAAAACCTTATCAGAGGTATATATCTCCTTAGGCTGAGGAGAAATGATATACCCAACAGCATAAGGAAGTGGCATAACAAAAGAAATGTAGTTAACCTTACCAACTACAACCCTATTGGTTTTTTGCTTACCTGCAGTTGTAGTAAATACCGATCTAGATTCCCAAACTATATTAGTCTCACCTTCTACTAGATTATCCTTAAACCTCACAGTTATAACATCACTATTACCCGGTATTATAGGAGTTGGGTAACTAACAACTATCTCATCACCAGAGATAGAAACATTTCCACCGTAAGCACTACTAACATACATATTGTTAGTGACAACAATACTTTCAATTGAAGGAATAGTTATGTACAACTTTTCAAGATTATTACCCGCACCACCTAAGTTAAAAACATAGTAATACATCTCGTTACTCTGCT
>JBCNVF010000011.1 GCA_039630355.1 Brevinematia bacterium | reverse complement strand
AACAACTAGATTACTCTGAACGTTGGTAATTTCCACTCCTTGCGTTGCTAGAACATTCGTAAATACTACCAAGACATTCGTCTTCCGTAGTAAAACAATATTCGTCTGTTTTACTACCGTGCTTGCTTTAGTGTTTGTCCTATCCTCTTGCTCACATTTTACTATCCATAGCAACACTGCTAGGATGATAACTAGTATTACAAGTGTTAGACAAAGCCATCTCATCTCAAGCACTCCCTTAAAAAATCTTCCAACAAGATATACTCTCTGTTTGGCTTCTTGCTAGTTGGATATACTACCATACCCTTACGAAGCATTTCGGTAGTGAACCTATACACTCTCCAGCCTTCCAGCGTTGCGATATTGTATTTTATCACATCTTCCGTGTATCCGATAGGGTTATTATGTCTTCCGTAGATATACACCCCGCCTTCTATCTCTATGGCAACCTTTATGCTTGGAATAGCATAGTCGAACCGATATCCAAATCCTCTATGTATAGCGAACCTATATTCCTTTTCTACCACCAGCCCACGCTCGTTTGCTATGCTGTAAAGTAGTTTTTCAAACGCCAGCAAAAGAAGACGTGTTTTTAGCATTTACTCCTCACAAATGAAATAAAGTCTTCTGCTAGGTTAAGTCTTATTATCGTATTGATGTAGGTCTTATCCTCCTTTCTGTATTGCCTTCGTATCTGAATATTCTTTTCTTTTTCGTATCTTTGTAGCAATTCTAGAAAGATATCGTCTTTGTTGCTCCATAGCAAGTTGTTGCTCCGTATATAGTCATCCACTGCAAGGCTTATTGCTTTTCTAGTTTTTACTATATCTTCCTGTGGCTTCCCTATCGCTCTCTGAAGAAGCAAGTCTTCTAGTTTTATCATCCTAGCCACCAAGTCTTTTGTGGTTTCTACAAGCATGGCAACCTGCTGCGTCAGGTTCGTAATAACAGGTAATATTCCTGTCTCATTTTGTCTCATCTCCCCTTGTCCCGTGAGAAAATTTTGGACGATGTTCGCCAGCATTTCTCCAGTCTTACCCTCCAGCACAACCTCGCTCCCGCCGTGTAGTTTTATCCTCGGCTTACCATCGCTCCCTGTGTATATACTATCTATGCTCCCTATGTATGGAAGCATTTCTTCTACTTCCTTCAGAGAATACAAGTTCTTCGGAGGTAGTCCCGCCCTCTCTATCACACGATACATCGTTGCTCTAGAGATGTTAAAAATCCTAGCAAGGGTCTGCTTAGAAAACATACCTACAGGTTCATTCATCTTCCCCCTCCTTGTCTTTCTCTAGCATAAAGCCTCGCATTTTTAAGGTCTTTACACTTGCTAAATCTAATACTCCTTCCACGAAAGCGTATAGAAAAGTATTCACAAGAAGTCCAACTATAATGCTGGTTCCATCTAGTTTAGATAGAATGCCAAGAACAACTACACCAGCATATGTCATCAGAAACGCAAGAAACTTCCTACTAGCAAACTTACCACTCATACCACCAAAAAACCCCCTTGTCATCTATCTCGTAGAAGTATATCTTCCCATCCTTTATCACCATCGCTATCTTTACTTCATCTCTTACCTTAGCAACCTGCACATTATCCACTTTTAGCCACTTCCTGTCCTTTACCTCGTCCCTATATAACGCAAATAACAAAAGTCCTTCCTCTGGTGCTTCTTCTCGGATGCGTTTTCGGTAGTAGTCTATTAGCAGTTTCTTCTTCCCGCCGTATATCGGTATCCTTCCTTCCATCTCAATTATCATACTACCTCCCCCGCACAAGTGAGGATAAGATAAAAATCAAAAGCCCTGTTAAAAAACTAAGAACCGCCCCTAGTATAGCATAGAACGTCTGAAACTGTCTTTTCCTTATATCCTCTTCCATCTTATTTACCTTCTCCTCCAGATGCTGGTGTTTTATCACTTGCTCGGTTATCTTCCTGTCTAGGTTTAGTAGTGTCTCTTTTATAAACTGTATATCCCACTGTAGTGCTTTAGCAAAGTGTTGCCAGCCATTTCGTTTCTTCTCCTCTTCCATACACTACCCCCATTCTTTTACTCCTTCGTAGCTAGCTCTTCTAAGCCAGCCTTTTAGAAATACTTCCTGCGTCGGGTTTCTGGAGACAATGCTGTAATACCTTTGTATCTGTTCCTGTTTTAGTGCCATCAGTAAGACATCCTTCTTGCCTTGCTCTACCGCCTGCTTAACACCACTGATGATATCGCTTGTATCTATTCCTACTGTTTTTAACGCGTTTCTAAGAAGCATCCTTGCTGTGCTTATTCCCATGTTTATCGCTATATCGCAGTATTTAGTAGCAATCTGAAAACTATACTCTGCTATCTCATTTGCGTTGCTTTTTATCCAGTAGTCTCTGTAGTATATCTCCATCGCCTGCTCCTTGGTAAGGTTTTTGATATCCAGATTCGGGTATGCTCTTTTGCTTATACCATACTTAGTCTCCCCGCCTTTGTCTGCAGGATGATTAACATACCCGCCTTCGTGCTTGAGTATGTCCTCAAAAAACCTTGTAAATCTTTTATCCATCCCGCTCCCCCTTTACCATACCACAACGCGCACTCGGTTTATATCATTAGGGCCAAAAGCACTGAAATGTCCATCGCATCTTACCCACAGCTCCCATTTTTGCGTTGCCGTGTTGTATTGTATCTGTTTTGTATTTGCTCCTCCAAGCCTATGTCTGTCTATAGCAGTTGCTCCTACATTATGGTGATGGTAGTAGTGTGATATCTCATCCTGTATCCACTCATTCGTGCTAGCATTGCCTAGTAAAACCTTTATGAACCTTGGAAACTTCGGAAGGTCGCATATTTTTTGCCACACGGTAGGATTTTTCTGAATGGATGTTTCATATACAAACACAGGCTCTGCTTCTATCTGAAACTTAAGCACTAGAAAAGCCATCGTGTTATTCGTATTAGATGCCTTACCTACTACACGGATATTCGGTAGGTTGCCGTATGTGAAATAAACACCAGCAAACCCCGTTGTTATCGTTCCATCCTCCCAGAAACACATTCCACCCTTCACCCAGTTATTGCTCTGTGTCTGGTAGTATATATCAAACCAAGTGTTATCGTCTCGGTTTGTAGTCCAGTTAAACTCTCCGCTTGATATACTTCTTGCATTCCCTGGTCCTGCTACGACTGTAAAACTACCCTGTGTAGCATCCACAAGCCTTGCTGGTATCCGCATCACGTGTAGCCAATTAAACCCACTTGGAGTGAACGGAGAAGAAAACACCACGAAATCTCTATCCTGCACAAGCCCGTAGGTTTCCCCTAGCATACTAGCAACTACCCCGAAGCTCTGCCCTGATAGAAAAGTATCCCTGTTTTGATTTGTAAGCCATAGCGTAAATACCTCATCCATACTCGCTTTCAGTCTTATACTTTTACTCGCTTCCACTAGATTAACAGTAGTTCCAGTTAGGTTAGCGACTACAGGAAGAGGAATGGTAGGAATATCTGTAGCATTAGTAGTCCCAGTTATTATGCTTATATCTTCCTGTCTTATCCTTCTTATAGCAATATACACGTAAGTATTCCCTTCTTTCACGCACTCGGTTGTGATGTATTCTTTATTACTCCTGCTAGATACCACCACCGTAGCAGGCTGTAGGTATTCGTTTAGCGAGAATGTAATAAAGTTTATCCTGCCGTATTCTAGCAAGGTAAGCTCCTTCGCTTCCTGTGTAGTTTTCGCTTCTATCTCCACAGACACAGTATATTCCCTCTCTCCTTCCTGTATTACACCTGTAAAGTTCTTTGCTTTTACCACGAATTTTACACTACTTACTATCTCGCTTTGCGGGCTAACCACTAGCCCCCGTTCGCTTGTAATAAAGCAACTAACAAGCCCATACTTGGTTCTTATAGTCCCCTGTCCAGCATTTAAAGACTCCAAGCTCTTTTCGGTATATGCTTCCTGCTCCCATACCCTGACATTGCTTGGTATGTCTTCCCCAAAGAGAGGTTTTTTGCTAGTTGTGTAGAGTATCATAGCCTACTCTCCCTGTCTAGTATTTCGTTGTCAACGTTGTTGAACAAGACAGCCCCTTCCAGTGAGTTATCGAACCGTTTTACAATATCATTTACCTCGGATACATCCCATATCTGAAAGACTTTCACACAGGTAGCATTGTTCATATCGTTTATCTCTCTTCTACTATACACCGTGTAGTATAGGCTCTTGTTATATATCTGTATGATATCTCGTTTTACTTGACTATCTTCCTCCGCTTCCACTACCAAAAAAACATTTTCCCTAAAGCTATCCATCATCTCCCGTATCTGTCCTACCGTCTTCCCTAGCACCTGCTGGTAAGTTTCGTTTCTATCCACTATATACAGCACATTTACAAAATCCAAGTCTAAAGGGTTGTAGTATTCTTGCCTTATAGACACGGAATAGAAATTAACAAGCTC